>JAHDCJ010000099.1:15640-21042 GCA_020629935.1 Saprospiraceae bacterium
GCAGTGTGATAGACCTCATACGCTTGACCAATTAAATTATCATTTTCTGGATTAGAAAGACCGCTAAATTCACCATAAATAATATGCAATCTCTTGGTGGTTGTTTCTCCTCTTTTGTCTCTGGCCCAACCGTTCAATTGTCTTCCTATGGCATCGAAATTAGCTAGGGTAAGACCACCTATTTGATCTGTTACTTCGATCACGTTTCCTATCCCATCAATAACCATCGTTTTGGTACCAAGGTCAATATGATCGGTACGTAACGAATTACTTTCATTTGGTTTTAGGTCATACCAATATTGTGCAGTGACTCTACCTAGGGCATCAATCACTTTTGTTTGGTTGCCTCTTATATCGTATTCAAAATTGATTTCTAATTCTTTTAATCCTTGTGGGGTTTGAAGTCTTGAGATAATTTTTTTCGTTTTTCCTAACGTATTTAGAATGGTACTCTGAGGCGAAAAATGATGGTCTACAGGAACTAAAGAATTTCCTGGATGAGAAATAGAAGCGAGATCATTTGGATCATAAACATAGGTTTCCCAAGGACTCGGATCAAAATCATCTGGGGTGTTTAAATTTCGTGGAATACCATAAACGGTTTGAAGAAGGGAACCATTTGGTTTTATAACTTTGACAATATTCCCTTTCGCATTATAGAAATTTGTTGTTTTACCTTGAGATGCTAAATTTGTGGGTGGTTCATAATCCCAGCCATCACTATAAAAAGGTTCATAATCTTCTAATACATTCCCCTTATTATCTAAAAGTTGAAAACTATTTACCAATACATTGGGAGCATGAGGCAATGGATTATCTTGGCCTTGAATAGGTGCATTCGCTTGTGTTTGATCAATAGGTAAATTATTGTCTTTAAACAATAAACGATCTTGTTCTGCTCTAAGTTGTAAGACTCGATTGAAGCCATCAAAATATTTTATTGATTGTATAGTCTCTCCCGTATCATTGGGGTCGTTAGCATGATGGACTCGTCGAATTATTTTTTCGGTATTGGGTTGACTTAAGTTATAAAAAGCCCATAAATCGTAATGAAATTGAGTACTAGGATTTAAAGGATCATCTCCTTTGTTCTCTCCAATTTTTCCTTTTTGATAAATTTTAATAGGTTTTCCAAATGCATTGTATACGGTCTCCGTTTCATTTTGATTTTCATCCCAAACTTTTAAAGGTTCAAAGTTTAAATAATCAAAATTGGTTTTAATGATTTGGCCTAAAGGATTAATTACTTCATCCGCTAATAAATTATAGGTATCATAATGATAATGTGTAATCTCATTTTGGGCGTCTTTATTTTCCAACATATTTCCTACGGCAGTAAGTGGATCATTATGGAAATCAAACTTCACACTTTGTGTAATGGTGTAGTAACCTTCTTCTACATTGGGATCGTTTAAATAAATATATCCAGCTAGCGGAAGTAGGCTGTCAATAAATTCTTGTGGATATAATGCAGACATATTTAAGCTATTGGGCGGGCTAGGATTTTGTGCATTATTTTTTTGAAAATAAATAGGTGTTCGATCTCCATTCGGTAAATTATATACTTCGTCTAATACCTTATTTGTCAACATTAAAACGGCTTCTTTCACAGGAACACCGAATTGACCTATTTGACCAAGAGGAAGTCCTTCGAATGCTCCTTGATCTGGTTTTGAAGGATCATTATCATACCAAGTGAGATCCATAGATATGGTCTTATAGGCGCTTGAAGGAATGTTTGCTTGGAATATATCATTGGCAAGATCAAAGATGTTGGGCTTTCCATCATTAATGATTTCATAAGAACGATTTTTAGTTTTTCGATCTACGATATATTGATGGAAGGTGTCTTTGGGTTGATTATATGTAGTGGTTCCAAACAAGATGGAATAAGGTTCTGGTGGACTTACAGTTAGGGTATCCATAAAATTTCTATTTCGAGGAATAGAAATGTTTACACTAGATTTGGGTTGACCATATGGATCAATATCATGGACTATTCTAATATTGGTCATGGGGTCATTCCCTCTTTCCCAATTGGTGGTACGACCTATATGATCAAAAGTGAAAAAGGAAAAGCCACTTGCAGGTAGATAATAATTGCGCAGGTCTGATCCAATTTGGTCTGGACTAAATTCTATGCGGGTTCCCCAAGAACTCTCGGTAATGGTATAGGGTCTGTTTTGCAATGAGCTGCTATCTAGTGCATAGTTTTCTGTTCGAATAATTTGACCGCGCATGCTCCGATAAGCATCTCGTTTAATGGATTGAGGAAGACTAATAAGAAGGTTTTCTAAATCTAAATTTTTAGGAATGACTTGCGCATCTAGTTCCCAAAATTCATGAGATAAATCAGGGACAAACCACTGGGTGGCACTATTCCCAACAGGTCCTAAATTGAACCAAGTACGAAATAGCTTCGGCGGACTGTATTGGGTGAATTGATGAGGAACAAAAGAAAGATCTTCAAATAATCCTTTACTATTCATTTCTTGAATACCATCTGTATCTCTTTTATCTACACGACCAAAACCTCGGAATTCCCGTTCGTACCCATCCCAATAGCCATGATGATAGGTATAGGTGATTGATGTCCTAAAACCTGTAATTTGATCTAATAACTGCGTCTTATGAATAGTTTGTACAGGAAAGGGTAAATTGGTTTTCCATCGTGTAGAAGGATGTTGTTCATCTTCTAAATAATACACAGTGGAAGGTTTATATTCCATGCGTAATAAAGAACCCATATTTTGATTAACTTCTGAAAGTAAATAGGGTTTGGTTTCTCCAGTAAAATCAAGAAAGAATAACTGGTGTTTTCCTTGTCTTAAAACAGACCATAAGAGTCCTGGAATTCCATTTCCTTTAATATCTGAAAGTTGGGCTACTTCATCTTGTAAAAGATTGGGTGTTCCATGAATAGTGATTGGATCAGACCAGCGATTACCTGATTGGTTAATCCAAATATGAATTTTATTTTGATCGATATAAAGAAGATCTGCAAACCCATCGCCATCAATATCTCCTATAATGATTCGTTGATGATTAAAACCTTGAGGAAAACGAGGTGCATTTTGCATTTCAATTTTCTTAGTAAACTTTCCATGACCCATATTTACCCAATAGCTGATTTGGCCATTTTCGATCAAGCTTATATCTTTCAATTTATTACCTGATAAAGAAGTCAATCGTACGCGATGATCGGAGAAGTTTACGTTTGGAAATTGACTAAGTTGTTTTCTTTCAATACGTTGAATTTCATCCCAACCTTTATTTTCTTTTTGATAAAACAGTTCAAATCGGCTGCCTGAACGTATGGCGTCGGTCACTCCATTACCTGTTAAATCAGTAAATCGAACTTCAGGGTCATTCAATTTGAAACTGGGCGCAAATTGGAATTTTTGAAAAGATTTTTCATCCCAAATGGTATTGAAACTAGCAGGAAAAACGCCAGAGACCCTTGAAGAGTGGATCATTAAATCTGCTCTTGCATCACCATCGTAGTCAATAATGCGTACATTGGGATCTGCCAAAGACCAACCCGCTGGACCATGATCAATTCGTTTTGATTTTGCAAATTTTCCATGTCCTATGTTTTTCCAATAACGTTGGCTTTGCTGGTTTAATTCTAAAATGTCTGGAAGACCGTTCCCCGTTAGATCAATTAAAGCAAGGTCTTTTCTAGCTAATGTTCCAAGTGGAAGGTCAGGGTTTTTTAACGGGGTGAAATTTCGTTTCTCTGGTTGAAAAGGTGTATAGTTAAATTGGGTTGGTGGCAATGATTCTTCTATTCCATCTCGATAAAACTTTTGATAAATTTTATGTAAAAAAGAACAGTTGTTATATGGAGTAGGAATGAGGTTTTGTTCATCTAAATATTCAAAATCATACTCATGCGAACGCGTAGTATGATCATAGATTGGCGTACTTGTATTGAGCACTAATTGATTATAAAAAGTTATCTTTTTAGTACGTTTAGTAGAACGTACTTCAAAGCCATTGCTAAATCTTGAGTAGGGGTCAGGCCGATCTTCAAATTCAAAATGTATCGAAATTCCGAATCGTTCTTGGCCTTGAGATTGATAATTTAAATATTCAATTTTCTTTAAAAGAATCTGGGTATATGGTCTTCCTTGAATTGTGGAAGTTTCGTTTTCGTAAGTATAGCGAATAGCATTTCCAAATGGATCTTCTACTTTGCTTAAAAACCAAGAAGCAATTTTATTTTTATCTTGAGGTGTAGTTAAGGTAGCTTCGTCGTTTCCGCGCATTCCTGGAGTACCATAATAGTAAACCATCCCGTCCTTTTTCATTACTTTCCAATAAGCATCCTGATTGTTTTTTACAAAATATATTTTTGAAAAATCGGATACAGTTCTTGGTTGGTAACGTATGGTATCTCCCATTTTTTCAACTGGAATTAAATCTTCTTTTCCAGCAATTAGGAAGACATCTTTTGTGTCATCATATGTAGGCACACCTTTTGCTGTTTTTCTTGAAACATTAGCTACGCCTACATTCCATCCAAAACCAAAGTTGGAATTTCCGAAACCCGTATTATAATTCAAGCTAATCTTAGGGATTAATCCATTTCGTCCCTTAGGGAATTTAAATGGAAATTGATAGCTTCCTGATCCTGAAAATAAATCAGGTGAAAATGCTTCAGAAATAGCATTACTTCCTCCTCCTCCTCCAGGAGTGTCGACTGAAGTGGTATTACTCATAATATGTTTTTTTGGCGATAAGAAGTAGAACAGATTTGGGGCTCATTTTCTCATCGTTGTAAGATGAGGTTAATATAGGAACATATTGGTAAAAATAATAATTTATGAGAATAAAAATATGGGAAATATATTTAATGTTGTAGGGGTTGTTCCTTTCAAAAAGCGGTATTTCTTAATTAACATATACTAAAAAGAAATGCCCAACTATATTGAATAAGTTGGGCATTTCTTTGGTTTAGGTATTTATCTTTATTCTTTTATAAATGATTGTTCGTATTCTCTAAAATGGGTGTGTACTTTAAGAATATACATTTGGGCAGGCAAATCTTTGATGTTTATTTGCTGATGTATTAAACCCGTTTGTTCGTTTTCTAAGCGTTTAAAAAATACTTTTTGTCCTAAGGAATTATAAATACTGACATCTACGTTTCCTGCCTTTTCAATTTGAAGATCAATATGAAGGGTTTCTTTTACAGGATTAGGATAAACAGTTAGCATACCCTTTGTATGGATACGAGCTACTTCAACCTTTGAATAACTAACTTGACCATCAAAGTCTATCCCTTTTACTCGGTAATAGTTGTTGCCAAATTTAGGGGAGTGATCAATCACTTCATATTTTTGTTGTGCATCGCCTTTCTTTGCAATGTCCATAATTACATTCCAGCTTCTGCCATT
>JAHDCJ010000100.1:0-13206 GCA_020629935.1 Saprospiraceae bacterium
ATTTATTATGTATTAAGAGATTTATCTACTGGTGATACTTATGCATCTGAACGAACTATTGATCGTTATGATGAGCGAATTATTGCTGAACTTGGAATTTCTATTGGCTTGTCACAAGTAGCCTTACCAGGAAATGAACCAACAGAAGGTAACGGATATATTGGAGGTGCTTCATTCTATGCGGATGATGCAGAACCTTGGTATGGATCTGTTCCAGAAGGTGCTCCAGGAAACTTATTCAATTATTTGCGTACAGATGCTTTGGAGGCAGATGAATCCAAAGATCCATTACAAGTTTATTCTAATGTGATTGGCGGTACTTGGTATCCATACTCATTGATGTCTTGGAGAGTAGATCCTAATGCTGCAGATGGAGCAACTGGAGAAATTATTACTCCAGCATGGACAGACAATTTCTCTGCTCAAGTAGACGCACGAAATAAATTACAGGGTGCTACGAATGTAGATGTAGTGTATACTTCCGATAAGTCGAAATGGACACGATGTGTTGTTGTTAATACATTCTCAAGAGCATATAGTGGTGAAGGTTTACCTGATGGTGATCCTGCTGCAGGAGTATTTGGCGTACGATCCGCTCAATCTGTTGATAAAGAGGGTAATCCTGATGCTACAGGAACTACAGGATATGGATGGTTCCCAGGTTATGCAATTGATGTAGAAACTGGAGAGCGATTGAATGTATTCTTTGGGGAAAACTCTTTGTATAATGATAACTTCGCAGATGTTTCTGGAATAGCCGTAAGCAATGGAGATGACATGATTTGGAATCCAACAAGTGATTTTTTCACACCTGTTCAAAATCCACCACAATTCTCTTCATTTGCTGAATTGCCATTAGGTGGACATCACTGGGTTTATGTTACCAATACTGCTTATGATGAAGGTGCAGTTTTACATGCACAATTAAGTGGAGGTGCATTCGATCGTATTGGTGCTTGGTCTAGTGTAATCTGGACTTCATTACCAGTAATCACACCAGGAATGGAATTACTTTCTGTTTCTGATGGATTGATTCCTTCTGATCTACGATTTGAAATCCGGGTTAATGGTCAATTTGATACCTTTACAGGTACTGGTGAAAATGATAGTTATCCTAGATACCAATTTGGGTTCACTGGAACAGCAACCGTTACTGATGATGTCGCTACTGCGGAAAGTGCATTAGATGATATTAATGTGGTACCTAACCCATATTTAGCATTCTCTTCATATGAAAATTCTCAATTTGATAATATCGTTAAGATTACGAATTTACCAAATGAATGTACAATTACTATCTATTCTTTAGATGGTCGTATGATTAGAAAGTATGATAGAAATGAAATTTCACCGAAAGGAAACATATTTGACCAAGTAGTTACTTCGGTTGAATGGGATCTTAAAAACTTTAAAGGCATTCCAATTTCTAGTGGAGTTTATTTAATCCATGTAGATGCTGGTTCGCTTGGAGAGCGTGTGATTAAATGGTTTGGAACAATGCGTCAATTCGATACACTCGGATTGTAATAAAATTATAGGAATAGGTGGAGCTGTTTTAGCTAACAGCTCCACTAAATTTAACCCTTATAAAATTACCAATAATGAAGAAAATTTTAATATTATCATTGGTTTTTCTAACAAGCCTGAGTGTAGATGTTCAAGCAGGTAACCCTGATCGACAGGGGGAAGCAGGAGCATATGAATTGTTACTTAATCCTTGGGCTCGTAATTCTGGACTGCATGGTCTAGTTACGGGTAATGTGAAAGGAATTGAGTCAATGCGCATTAATGTGGCTGGATTAGCTTATACCAATAAAACAGAATTAGTTTTTGCCCGAACCAATTATTTGCAGAGTTCAGGCGTACACTTAAATGCTTTTGGATTTAGTCAAAGAATCTCTAAAAAAGGAGTCTTTGGTATTGCCATCATGTCTGTAGATTTCGGTGAAATTGAATTGACAACAACTGACCAACCAGAAGGAATTGGTGCAAATTATAAACCGACGTTCTTTAACTTAGGCGTATCTTATGCTCACCAATTTTCTGAAAGAATTTCTGGGGGTATGACTATTCGTTTAATCTCGGAATCTGTGTCTAATGTATCTTCTCAAGGTGTAGCTTTTGATGCAGGTATCCAATACCGAACTGGAAACTTAAGCCTTGGAATTAGCCTTCGAAATGTAGGTACTCCGATGAAGTTTAGCGGAGACGGATTCGCACAACCTTCTGAAGCACCTACGGGTTCTAATATTACATTAGAATATCGAGCAGCTAAATTTGAATTGCCTTCTCTACTTAACATTGGAGCCGCTTACGACTTCAAAATGGCAGAAGACAAACATCGAATGACTGTGATGGCTAACTTTACTTCAAATTCTTTCTCTAAAGATCAATATGGCCTTGGTCTTGAATATTCTTTTAAAGATATGTTCATGGCTAGAGTTGGCTATAAATTTGAAGATGGAATTTTTAATAATGACAAAAGAACAAATGTACACACTGGTCTTGCTGCAGGACTTACCGTTGAAGTTCCTTTAAAGAAAGAAAGTGAAACTCGATTAGGAATCGACTATTCTTACCGAGCTACTGAACCATTTAGTGGTACACATAGTTTTGGATTACGATTTGCCCTCTAATTCACCATTTATACCCAATTTTGAGTAAAAATTGGATGAATTGAGATAAATTTATATCTTTGTTTAACAGAAGAACGTTTTTTACCTAGGTAGAAGGCGTTCTTCTGTTTTATCTTAACCACGCTATTTATAACTTTTTGTGGGATACCTTTGGAATTGTATCGTTTGGGTAGATTGACCAAATTGAAATGTAATTTCGAAATGAAAACTCAAAAAAGGTGCCTTTGCATCAATCAATCCAAAGAAAATAGATCACATCTAGTTTAGCAGGTAAGAGCTATTCAATTAGCGCTTAACTGTGTTATAGTTTTATTTTATTTAAATAATATAATTATGTCCAAATTTCATTACTTAACGGAGGAAGGATACAATAAATTACAAGAAGAAATTGAGTACCTTACCACTAAAGGTCGAGAAGAGTGTTCTAAAGCTATTGCGGAAGCAAGAGACAAAGGAGACCTTTCTGAAAATGCAGAATACGATGCAGCCAAAGAAGCGCAAGGATTATTAGAGTTGAAAATCAGTGAGCTAAATAAAACCATGGCTAACGCAAGAATTCTAGATACTAAAGACCTAGATGATTCAAAAGTAGTAGTACTTTCTAAAGTAACTATTAAAAATGTGAAAAATGGAATGGAAGTTACTTATCAACTAGTCTCTGAATCTGAAGCGGATCTAAAAAATAAAAGAATTTCTGTAAGTTCTCCCATTGGAAATGCCCTTCTAGGGAAAGAGGTTGGAGATATTGCGGAAGTACAAACGCCAAACGGAACGATTGAATTTGAAATTAAAGAAATTTCATTATCCTAAACTAAGGAAATGCCGAGTATATTTACCCGAATCATCCAAGGAGAAATTCCATGTTATAAAGTCGCCGAGAATGAACAATTCTTGGCGTTTTTAGATATTAATCCACTAAAGAAAGGACATACGCTTGTTATTCCCAAAATCGAAGTGGATTATATCTTTGATCTTCCTGATCAAACGTTAGGTGAATTACATGTTTTTGCAAAAAAAGTCGCTTTAGCTATTCAAAAAGAAATTCCTTGTAACCGAGTAGCAACGGTTGTTTTAGGAATGGAAGTTCCGCACACACATATACACCTAATACCCATCGAATCAGAACGTGATATTCACTTTACAAACCCTCGTGTCCCCTTATCTAAAGAAGAATTTGCATTGATCGCAAATCGTATTCAAGGCCATTTAGAGGCCTAATCCATTTGGTAAAATGCAGGTTTTTTAATGGAGAAGAATACCTTTTATTTTAAGAAATTTAAAGTCGAACAAGGTCAATGTGCTATGAAAATTGGTACAGACTCTATTCTTTTAGGTGCCTTGGTAAATAGCAACTCACCGAAAAGAATTTTAGATATTGGGACAGGAACGGGAGTACTTAGTTTGATGATGGCGCAAAAATATAGAATAGCTTCCATTGATGCAGTTGAAATTAATCCTCAATGCGCCCAGCAGGCAAAGGAAAATGTAGCCGCTTGTCCTTGGGCTAACCGAATTTCAATCCATGCTCAAGCTATCCAAGAATTTATTCAAGAAGAAAACTATTCTTATGATCTAATTCTTAGTAATCCGCCTTATTTTATTGGGAGTCAATCTCCAGAAAAACAACGCAGTCAAGCTAGAAATCAAGAAAGTTTAAGCCTTCGAATATTATTGGAAAGTGTAAGGAAAAGGCTTGATCAAACAGGAGAGTTTTGGGTTATTTTGCCTTATGACCAGGGGCAAATACTACTAGAATATGCCATTGAATTTCATCTTTTTCCTAGAAAAGAAATTGCTATAAAATCAATAAAGGGAGGAAAGGTTATTCGAACCGTTTGGTGCTTTACTTTTAATCCAAGTGCATTTCAAAAAAGAGAACTTTCTATTTACGACGACGAATCAAAGTATTCGTCTGAGTATAAAAAAATGACAGAAGCATTCTATTTATTTTTTCCAGAAAAGAAATAAAAATTAAGCAGAAACGCTGAAACCATAATGAATCATAACCTCCTCCAATTTATCCATTAAGTCTTTTTCAGACAGGCCGTATTGTTCCAATGAATAACTATGCTTACTGCGATAGGTTCGTTGTTTACTTGTCTCTGCTTCCAGTCTTTTTTCAAAAGCAGGAGAAACGTCTAAGTTAAATTTTTCATAGATATCATAAACGGTCTGTTTGGGATTTGCTACTAGATCCGTATACTGTACTACCATTAAATGATCATTATTTAGTTCGTCTTTAATTTTATGGAAGTAGGCGTAATAATCCATGGCAATATGACCTAATGCTTGATGCTCCTTACCTGTTAATGCTAATTCTGGACTGTGTAAAGTCCACGGCGCTCTAAACATACTAATAAATGAAGGAACAGCCTTACGAGGATCTCTTATGAGATAAACCACTTTGGCTTCAGGAAAGAGCTCTAATAATGTTTTTATTCGTCCAATAGAAATGACATTTTTAGACAAAACCATTTTATCTTTCCCCGTAGCATAAACAAAACGCTGCATCGAGCTTTTAAAGTATTTTTGAAGTCGACGGCGACTTTTTTCATCCATTTTATCTGGTAAAGTCAGATAGGGGAATTCCTCCATAAATGGGCAAATTAAACAGATTGCGGAAGTAATTAATGGAAAAATATAAAAGCCTTCATCTTCTTCGGATTGATTCATGCCAGTTGGATGAATATCATCCCATCCTTTAAAAACCTTAGAGTCAATCCAGTCAAATAGTTTACGAAATGGACGACCAATACGGCGGTCTATCCAACCCACGCCATCAATAAATTTCATGAGTGTTATAGAATTGAAGATGGTATGATAAAGTAAAGTATATGAGTAACGTTCTTCATCTAAACACATGAGTCGGTGAAGATAGGTGGTGCCACTTCTAGGATTACTAATGATAAAAACGGGTTTTGAAACGTCTACTTTTCGATAGCCAAAAAATAAAATTTCATCAAGTAAACGGGTCACAAACAACAAAATACCAATTAGGGTAAATAGAATTAAAAACAATAGGGTAAATAAAAATCTACGAATACTAAAATGTTTGAAACAATTAAGATAAATGATCTTAAAAAAAGTTTTAAAATGAACGAAAAATATAGAAGGATGAAGGATACCCATGGGTTAATTTTATGTGTAAACAAGGCCTATTAACGAATTTATTTGTAGAGATACGAAAATAGTACTATAAAGAAAAAGTAAATACGTAAATTCACGAAAAGATAAAGAGAAAGTAAAGATATAATTTCCTTTTTGAGAATGAAAATCCTAGTAGAAAACTATTAAAATTATAAGTGGCACAATTCATGAAGGTTAAATTATTGTTAAACGGTATGTAATTAAATTAATTAGGTCAACTTATTTTTGAAAAAACCGTATATTTAAAGAGAGAAGTGGTTTAGTAATCCATCTTACCATCTACTTCGTGGTATTTTTTTTATAAAAAAACTTATATGAAAATCAAAATAATTTTATTGTGCAGTCTTATTGGAATTGGAATTTCCTTTTGCGCAGTGTCTCCACAAAATGACGAAGAAAAAGAAAAAATTTTGATTCAAGCTTTAATTAGTGGTTTGAATCAAATGCATTACCAACCACCTAAAATTGATGATGCTTTTTCTGAGAAAGTATTTGATTTATACCTCGAGCGGTTAGATGGTAGTAAACGATTCTTTTTAAAATCTGATATTGAAGCATTTGAAAAGTATAAAAAAGAATTAGATGATCAAGCCAATATGGGCGATTTCGAATTCTTTAATTTGTCTTTAGTTACCTTCAATAAACGAATTGATCAAGTAAAAGGATATTACAAAGAAGTTTTATCTCAACCATTTGACTTTGAGAAAAAAGAAGAAATTGAATTTGATGAAGAAAAAGTAGACTATGCTTCAACAGAAGAAGAGTTGGAAAATTATTGGAGAAAATTGTTGAAATATCGAACAATGATCCGTCTTAATGACCTAATGGAAGTACAAGAAAAGGCAAAAGAAGATGGAAATAAAGAGGTAAAGATTAAAACGTATGCAGAGCTAGAAGAAGAAGCTCGTACCAAAGAATTAGATGTACATGAAAAGTGGTTTTTACGAATTGATCAATTAAATCGTAAAGATCGATTGAGTACGTATTTAAATGCAATCACTAGTGTATATGATCCACACACGAATTACCTGCCACCAAAGGAAAAAGAAAATTTTGATATCAATATCTCAGGAAGATTAGAAGGTATTGGTGCTCGATTGCAAAGTGATGGTTCAGAAACTAAAGTATCTTCTATTGTACCAGGAAGTGCTTCTTGGAGCCAAGGAGAGTTAGAAGCAAATGATATTATCCTTAAAGTTGGACAAGATGATCAAGAACCTGTTGATGTATCTGGAATGCGTCTAGATGATATCGTGAATATGGTACGTGGAAAAAAAGGAACGGAAGTTCGATTGACCGTTAGAAAAGTAGATGGTACCGTAAAAGTAATTCCTATTATTCGAGATATCGTAGTTATTGAAGAAGGTTATGCTAAATCTTCTTTATTAGAATCGGATAAAGTGAAAGATGAGATTGGCTATATTTATTTGCCACGTTTCTATGCAGATTTTACCAAAACGGGAGGAAGAAATTGTGGAGACGATGTGAAAAAAGAAATTACTAAACTTAAAGACGAAGGAGCTAAAGGTATTATCCTTGACTTAAGAAGTAATGGAGGAGGATCATTAAGAGACGTTATTCAAATGGCAGGTTTATTTATTGATGAAGGACCAGTGGTACAAGTGAAAAATAAAATAGGTAAGCCACAAATTAAAAATGATCCAGAACGTGGCGTACATTATGATGGACCTTTGGTTATCATGGTAGACGCAGGAAGTGCTTCTGCTTCTGAAATTTTAGCCGCGGCTATGCAAGATTATGGACGTGCAGTAATTGTAGGCGCTCCAACTTTTGGAAAAGGAACAGTACAACGTTTCATGGATTTAGACCAGGCTGTTCCGAATGGATTAAGTCAAGTAAGGCCTTTAGGTTACGTTAAATTTACTTCACAAAAATTCTATCGAATTGATGGTTCTACTACGCAATTAAATGGCGTTACTCCAGATATTACATTGCCTGATCCATATAAATATTTAGATCTAGGAGAAAGAGAATACGATTATGCTTTGGCATGGGACGAAATTGAGCCAGCCAATTATAAAAAAGTAAAATCTTTAACTGATTTAAAAGCATTAGTTCGTGCAAGTAATGCCCGAGTTCAGCAAAATAAAAACTTTACCTTGGTTGAAGAAAACGCCAAATGGCTAAAGGAAGAACGTGATATAACTTTAAACTCTCTTAACTTAGATGCTTATATTTCTTCGGAAGAGAATATAGAAATGATGTCTGATAAATTTAGTGAAATAGGGAAAGAGATTTCGGGATTTACTTCTTCCACTTTAAAAATGGACTTACCTAGTGTAAATACAGACACTACTAAAGCCAAGCAACGAGAAGAATGGAATGATAACCTCGAAAAAGACATGTATCTCGAAGAGGCCATTAATATCATGAATGACTTAATGAATAGTCCAGCTTACGCAAAAAATAAATAAATAAAAATTCAGTATCTTAGCACGGAAACTTGTTTCCGTGCTTTTTTTTCTTTAAATGCAACGTAAATAGGTTTAAAAAACATCTAAATACTAGGACAAAATAATTAAAAGGCTTTATTATACATCATGTGGGCAGAAATTCTTAAAATTCTCTCTGTAATTTCTTTAAGTACAGTTAAACATACAGTAGGCGGCATCCCATTGGCTTCCGCTTATGGTTTTAGTTATATTGAAGTAGCATTATATTCAGCTATTGGCGGGACACTAGGCGCGTTTATTTTTATTTGGTCCGCAAAATATATTAAAATTGGATTCAGAAAATTATTTCCTAAAAAAGCCAAAGAAAAACGCATTTTTACGAAGAAAAATCGAATGATTGTTCGCATTAAAAGAAGCTATGGCCTAATTGGCATTGCTTTTATTACTCCTCCTTTACTCTCTATGCCAATAGGTACTATTATTGCCGCTACGATGTATAAAAATAAAACGCGAGTCTTTACTGTACTATTTGCCTCCGTACTCTTTTGGTCATTTCTAGGAGCTACGATGTCTTTAATTCCCTTGCCAGAGTTCTTTTCTGGAATATTTAGATAAATCTTTGATTAAGGACTATTGTTAAAATTCAATGGTTGAGAATTGACCAATCTGAAAAGAATAACATAAGGTTAAACTTTTTATAGTTTCTGTCGTAAACTTTAAAAAGATACAGATGTTTATTACTTTTGTGGCTTCAAAAAAATGTAATTATGGAAAATAAGAAAGAACTTAACGAAATATACAATGATAAAGGAGAAATGATTAGCCCTGTACTACCAGAAGGCGTGAAAAATTTCCTTATCGATATTGATGGAACCATTTGTGATGATATTCCAAATGAAGAAGCAGAAAGAATGGCTACTTGTGATCCATTCCCTGATGCATTAGAAACGATCAATAAATGGTATGAAGATGGACATATCATCTTCTTCTTTACTTCTAGAACGGAAGAACATCGGCCAGTGACTGAAACTTGGCTAGCAAAACATGGATTTAATTACCATGGAATTTTATTTGGAAAACCTCGTGGAGGAAATTATCATTGGATTGATAACCACATGGTTAGAGCCACAAGATTTAATGGAAAATTTACAGATCTTGTGTTGAGGAATAAAATGATTGAGGTATTTAAAAAGTAAAAAAACATTTGGCATAATCACCAAAGTTGAAAAATATTAATGGTCGAAACCTAAGGAATGGGTTTCGACCATTCTTTTTAGATGTAATTGCATCCATTTTATAGATAATCAGTCCATTATGTTACTTTCTCTACAAGGATGGCGTCTAAAAGGTTAAAATATCCATTTTTAAAATATTCAATAAAAATTAAACTTTTCTGATTATCTTTGTATAAATAAAAAAAACCTTTTAATTCATTGATTATTAACCTTTTTAACAATTAACCAAATGAAAAAATCAAGTTTAATTTTAGTTTTTGGCATCCTATTTGGCTTATCCTTAGTAAGCTGCTCAAATGGAGCGGATAGCGCTGAAGAAAAAGCAGCGGTACAAACTGTACAAAAAATGGACTCTATTGCAACAGAAATTGATAAATCTATCAATACCTTAGAAACAAAAACAAAAGAAGCTGCTTCTGAAGTAGATGATTTATTAAATTCTTTAGACGGAGAATAACTAAAACAAATAACTAACCATTAAAAATTATTATTATGAAAACGCTTAAAAAAATATTACCAATCGTACTTTGTATGGTGTGTTTAGCTTTCTTTAACGAAGCACAGGCACAAAAAGGAAAAGGGCAGGTTATGAAAGAATCTAAAGCCCAAGTAGACAAAGGAGTAGAAAAAGTGAAAGAAGGGGTAGAAAAAGGTAAAGACCTTGTAAAAGGACAGAAGCCAGAGATCAAAGTAAAACCTGCTAAAGATGCACCTAGTGTAAAAGGAGCTCCTACTAAAGAAGGCATTAAAGGTGGAAAAGAATCAGTAGTTCGCGGAGCACCTACTAAAGAAGGAGTAAAAGGTGGACTTGAAGAAGCAACTACTGGAAACGTAAAAGGTAATGGAAAACCAGGAAAACCTGAAAATGTAAAAGGTGGACCAAACTTTTCCGAAAAAGCGGCTAAAATGGAAGAGAAAGCCGTTACAAAAGGAAATGCAAAATTCTCTGAGAAAGCAACTAAAATGGAGGAAAAAGCAAAGATGCATGATACCAAATTAACAGGTAAAGAACGTGCAACTGCCGCAAAGTCTTATGCCGTACAAAAATCAACATCTGCGCAAACTAAAGTAGTTGAAAGTGATAAAACAGCTAATTCTTTATCTACAAAAGTAGCAGCAGCTCGCGCTAAATTTGAGGCAGATAAAAAAGCTGGAACAATCTCTAAAGATGAAGTGGCTAAAAAAGAAGCAATCCTTCAAAAAGCGGAAGCGAAAGTAAAAGAATTACAAAATGTAATCTCTACTGAAAAATCAAAATTATTGGGTGTTTCTAAAGGCATTCAAAAATAAAAGATAACATTTGTTATCCTGCCCCTGGTAATTTTTATCAGGGGCTTTTTTTATGCCTTCTTGTTGGGGTTGTCCTTTAAAAAGGAACTCCAATCTTTATACTTCTTTCCTTTGGTTAAAGGGTTTGAACTTTGATAATAATGGCATACCGCTGTAGCTAAAGCATCAGAAGCGTCTAAGGGACTATCTTTAAGTTTAATGCGCAAAATGCTTTCAAGCATCGCAAAAACTTGTTCTTTCGCTGCATTTCCGTTTCCTGTAATGGCTACTTTAATTTTCTTGGGTGCATATTCAGACACTTCGACTCCATTAGTCATAGCTGCGGCCATAGATACCCCTTGCGCTCGACCAAGCTTTAACATAGATTGAATATTTTTTCCTTGAAATGGAGCTTCTACAGCCATTTCATTAGGTTTGTACTTCTTTATCAACTCACTTAAACCATCAAAAATATGCTTTAACTTCTCTGGATGATTTTCCAAATGCTTCATGCGTAATACACCCAAATCTAATACTCGGATCTTTTTTTGTACAATTTCAATAATAGCATACCCCAATACATTGGTGCCAGGATCAACCCCTATAATTCGTTTTACTTCGAGATGTTTCACGTATTTTTGTTTCGATTAAAAGACCTTAAAATTAAGCTTTAAAGATCATCTTCGTTTAAATTTATCACAATCTAAGGAAAACCATGATTATAAACGATTAAGCTGTATCTTTGATCAAGTTTTATGAAAGTAGCAGAAATCATTAAACGCACGCTTTTAGGAAAGCAACTCTTTCAAAATAAAAAGATCAATTGGTTCCTCAAATTACTGATTGTCGTTTTACTTTGTTGGGCTTTATATGTCCAAATTTTTGCAAAAGAAAACATTAATGAAATTTGGAATTCGTTTAAAGAAAACGTGCGATTAGATAATTTATGGATCGTTTTTCTTGCGCTTTTTCTTATGCCAGTCAATTGGTTTTTAGAAACGAAAAAATGGACATTATTGGTTCATCATATCGAAGAAGTTCCCTTCTTTTTGGCACTAAAAGGAGTGTTTGCTGGTGTAGCGCTTTCTTTATTTACACCCAATAGGGTAGGAGAGTTCGGTGGAAGAATCTTAGTCGTAAAACCCGAAAATAATGTAAAGACGGTTGTCGCTACTTTAGTAGGAAGTCTTTCTCAGTTAGTGGTTTTACTTTCTATGGGAAGTATTGGTCTTATTGGCTTTATTTATCTTCATTTACAAATGGATGCCATTGCGTTCTACGGATTTATCTTCCTTACTTTTGTGATGAATCTAATGCTATTTATGAGTTATTTTAATGTAGATTTAGCCATACCTTTAGTTAAAAAGATTCCCTACCTTAAAAATCGTGTGCATCATATTTTAGTACTTAATCAATATGCCACAAAAGAATTGTTTACTGTACTTGGCTTGTCTTTTGCGCGATATTTAACCTATTCTATGCAATATTTTTTGTTGATCTGGTTTTTTGGTATAGACGTCACTTTTATCCAAAGTATGTTGACGATTAGTGCTATTTTTTTATTACAAACAAGTATTCCGCTTCCCCCAATTATGGGACTTTTAGCGCGTGGAGAAATTGCTTGGTATGTATGGGGATTTTATACCGCAAACGAAATTGCTATCCTTTCTTCTACCTTTGGCCTTTGGTTGATTAATGTTATCCTACCTGGTTTAGTCGGTTTGGTGTTTATTATCAATATCAATATCCTTTCTTCATTAGGATATAACGCAGAAAAAAAGGATTCTGTAGATAAAACTAGGGAACCTATCCACTAAATCTATTTGTTCTATAAAAAAGTATTAATTTAGTTTATAATTTGATTTTTATATGAAAAAATTACTTTTAGGAATCATCCTTGGTGGAGTCTTATTTTTCTTTGTAGGCCAATGGGCAAAAAATATATTGCCTTGGAAAGCCTCTTTAATAAAGGAGGAAAGCTCTAATGTGTTGCTAGAGAAAATAGAAACGGTTTGTAAAATGATTACGGTCGAAGGCCATTTCTCAGAAGTATATGATCATAAGGATTATTATTGGTATGATATTTCTCCCTTTCGGAAAAAAGCTTTGCTCAAAGTGAAAGCGAAAGTATCCGTTGGTTATGATTTGAAAAAAGCACATTTTGAAATTAAACCACTACAAAAAAAGCTGATTATTAGCCGACTTCCCGATCCAGAAATCTTATCCATAGATACAGACCTGAGTTATTATGATCTCAGTGAAGGCTCTTTTAATCAATTTAAAGCAGAAGAATTGACGGAGCTGAATCGAAGAGCAAAACAACTGATCGAAGAAAAAGCAAAATCTTCTGATCTGATGGAAATAGCCGTAAGACAAGGCAATGATATTTTTGAATTAATCGAATTGATCGCCAAAGAATCTGATTTTACCGTAGAATATAAAACCATGCCCTTCGAAGAAGAATTGCTCCCCAAAGATACCTTCCCCGATTAATCCCCCCATATC
>JAHDCJ010000100.1:13306-20354 GCA_020629935.1 Saprospiraceae bacterium
CAAAAGAATCTATTAAATGCCGTTTTTTGTGAAAACGCTAAGCTTACTTGGCTAAATCATATACTTTTTCTCTTAATCTGTAGGTGGTAAAGCAGAAAAAATATTATTTTGGGTCGATTATCTAATTTTAAACACTAAAAACAACGATATATGGGACCCTTAGGTATAATGGCGATTGCGTGGCTCGCAGTAGCAGTATGGGTATTTTTTATCATTCAGACGAACAAAAAAGTTCATCCAAAGGCTTTATTCTATTTATTCTTTGTAGAACTTTGGGAACGATTTTCCTACTATGGGATGCGTGCGCTTTTGGTTTTGTATATGATAAAAGGCTTTTTGAATTTTGAGGAGAAAGAAGCGTATGGCGTTTATGCGGCATATGGAGCACTTGTTTACCTGACTCCTTTGATTGGGGGACTACTTGCCGAGCGTTACCTTGGTTATCGAAAATCAATTATGTGGGGAGCCTTGTTAATGGCTCTAGGTCACTTTGCAATGGCTTTTGAAAATGAAGCAATTTTCATGACTGCCCTAGCCTTATTGATTCTAGGAAATGGTTTCTTTAAACCGAATATTTCTAGTTTAATTGGTAAGTATTATGGAGAAGGTGATCCACGTAGAGATAGCGGATTTACCATTTTCTATATGGGAATTAATATTGGAGCATTCCTTACGCCATTGACTTGTGGAGCGATTGGAGAACTTTATGGATGGCACTATGGTTTTGGTATCGCAGGTGTAGGTATGTTAATTGGCCTTGTTATTTTCTGGTTTGCTCAAAATAGTGGAGCCCTAGGAGATGAAGGCTATCCACCAGAAGAAAGTGCAAGTAAAACACTTGCAGGTCTTTCATATCCTAATCTAATTTATATTGTTTCGATATTGACTATTCCATTAATTTGGCTTTTAGTTGATCATAATGATGTTGTAGATATTTTACTATTAGTTGTTGGTGTAGGTATGATTGCATTTATGATATACTTATCCTTCCAGTATGAAAAAGTACAAAGGGAACGACTTTGGGTAGTAACCGTATTATTCTTAGCCGCGGCGGTATTCTGGTCTTTCTTTGAGTTGGCAGGAAGTGCGATGACGATTTTTACGGATAATAATGTGGAGAAAAATGTATTTGGCATTATTCCATTGACCACCACCATGTTCCAAGCCATTAATCCATTTTTCATTATCTTATTTGCTCCGATATTCTCGTGGATGTGGAGTACCTTAGCTAAGAAAGATAGGGAACCCAATGCCCCGCTAAAGTTTGGTATTGCGATGATCTTATTAGGGGTCAGTTTTGCCGTACTTAATTTAGGACGTGGCGCAGCGATTGCGGGAATTATTCCAGGTATATTTATCGTACTACTTTATTTATTCCAAACGTTGGGAGAGTTAGCCCTTTCTCCAGTAGGACTATCTTTGGTAACCAAACTTTCGCCTTTGCGGATTGTAGGTTTTGTGATGGGATTCTGGATGTTATCATCTTCTATTGCCCACCAAGCAGGAAAGACGATTGCGAATATGACGGCTATTAATTCACAAGAAATTGTAGCAGATGCAGAATTTAGAAGTAGTGTTTCGGATCAAAGTATCCTTCCCCTACTAGATGCTCCAAGTTTCCAAGCTTGTTTAGAAGATGATGGAACGATTCAAAGCTGTGTCAATTCTAAAGAATTTGCTGCAGCTTATTCGCAATTGAAAGGACAAGAATATTTTGTAGCTACGGTAGCTAATAAAGCAGCTTATGATAAAGCGAATGTAGGAGCGGAAAGTCGATACAAAGAAAATCAAATTGCAGCAGTAGTACGAAAAGTAGTGACGAATGATCCAAGTCTACGAACTGGAAATGATCAACCGGCATTACTTAGTGATGCACAAATGGGTGGTTTGAAGACATCTACTATGAATGCCATTGTACAACAGAGTGTATCGGAGAAGACCTTAACATTAAGTTTGAGTGTATTCTCTAAACTTGGTTTCATTGCCATGGGAATTGGAGTGTTACTTATCCTTCTTTCTCCATTATTAGGACGATGGATGCATGGCATTAAGTAAGCATTAAATGAAATGATTAAAATAGGCGTTCTATCCTTTGATAGAACGCCATTTTTTTAAATGGATTATGGAAAATAAAGAAGTACAAGAAGTGATGAAGCCTTTGTTTGTCATTTGGACTGCCTTATGTTTAGGCCAAATGTTAATTGCAGGTGTTTTTTATTATTTGATTGCTACGGGAAAAGAAGATCCAGTGAGTACTTCATTGGTTTTATTATTGATCCTTGGACTTGGAGGTTTTGCGGCAATTCTTACTGGTGTTTTTATTTATAGAGTACGTCTAAAGTCTATTGTAAGAAAAGACAATGTCAATATCTTAGATGTGAACGCAGTACCCGAGAATGCAAATTATTTAACCGAATGTTTATTGCATTATCGAGCCAACAATATTGTTCGATATGCATTTATGGAAGGTGGGAATATATTGTTTTTATTGGGGGCATTTTTGACCCATCAAATCACCTTTTTTATTTTGTTTTTTGTCGGCTTACTTCTTTTTGCTGCAATGAGTCCTTCGGTCAGAAAGTTTGGAAATGATTATCATATTGCTTTTAGTCCATTAGATTAGAGTATTAAATCACTATTCCTTTAAAAGACCGTACAAATTCATTTTTTATTCAATAGGTTTTTATTAAATTTAAGCTTACAATTAAATCATTAAAAAATAATATGAAAGCTACTCGTTTATTTGAATTTGCATATCATCAATTAGAAAATTTTCCACAACAAAAATCCTTAGGTCGTAAAGAAGGAAATGGATGGAAGTTTTGGAGCTCTCAAGAATTTATTGACGCAGCAAATCAAGTAAGTTTAGGCTTACTTGAAATGGGTGTTCAAAAAGGAGATCGTATCATTTTGATCTCTAATAAAAATCGTCCAGAATGGAATATTATGGATGTGGGTATTCAACAAGTTGGAGCGGTAAATGTACCTGTTTATCCTACCATTAGCCCTAGAGAATATGAATACATTTTTAATGATTGCGGAGCAAAATATTGCTTTGTAAGTATGGATCACGGGCCTGGGAAAGAATCCCTTTTGAGTAAAGTGCAAAAAGCAAAACCCAATGTACCTACCTTAGAAAAAATATTTACGTTTGATAAAGTAGATGGTACGCCTTATTGGGAAGATATTTTTAGATCAGGTGATCTGGCAAAAGTAGAAGCTATTAAAAATGAGATTCAAACCGATGATTTAGCTACTTTGATTTACACTTCTGGAACAACAGGAAATCCTAAAGGGGTAATGCTTAGTCATAAAAACATTTGTAGTAATGTCAATTCCGTTTGGCCATTATTGCCTTTGACAGAAAGTCATACTGCATTAAGCTTTTTACCTATTTGTCATATTTTTGAACGTACCGTGACTTATGCTTACATCTCTAAAGGAGTCACTATTTATTATACAGGAACAGATAATCTTGGTGGCGATGAAGGAGACTTGAAAGGAGTAAAACCAAATTTCTTTACTACCGTACCTCGATTGTTGGAAAAAGTATATGAGAAAATTTATAACAAAGGTTTAGCATTAGAAGGATTCAAACGGAAGTTGTTCTTCTGGGCTTTAGATTTAACCGATAATTTTGAGTACGATAAATCGTATGGTTTATTTGGTGGAATCAAAAACAAAATTGCGGACAAATTGATCTTTAGCAAATGGCGAGAAGCATTGGGTGGAAACGTATTGGGAATTGTTACTGGTGCGGCTGCTTGTCCGCCTAAAATGGCTAAAGTATTTTCTGCGGCAGGTATCCCCATTCGAGAAGGTTATGGATTGACAGAAACTTCTCCTGCCTTAACCATTGGTCGCTTTGATAAATTTGGTTCTTTATTAGGCACTGTTGGGCCAGCTATCCCAGGAGTAACACTAAAGATTGATCCATCCGATGGAGATTATAAAGAAGGCGAAGGAGAGATTTTGGCTAAAGGAGATAACATTATGCAAGGTTATCTAAACCAACCAGAAAAAACAGCAGAAGTGATTGATCCTGATGGATGGTTTCATACGGGAGACATTGGAAAAATTGTTTCTAAAAATGGAAAGAAATACTTGAAAATTACTGGCCGTAAAAAAGCATTGCTTAAAACATCGGGTGGTAAATATGTAGCACCAGAACCCATCGAAAAGAAATTTAAAGAGGATTTCTTAGTAGAGCAAATGATGGTTATTGGTGAAGGTAAAAAATTCGTTTCCGCCTTAATTATCCCTGGAGCTGAAGCATTAAAAGATTGGTGTGATAATAATGGGGTATCTTGTTCTTTATCGCCTACAAGTTTTGATCCGAGTATTCAAATGGTTTCTAAAGAAACATTGACTGACCCTAAGGTAATTGCTAAATTTCAAGAAATTGTAGACGAGGCAAACCCTAATTTTAGTCATATTGAACAAATCAAAAAGTTTGTACTTTTATCAGCACCTTGGACTACAGAAACGGGTGAAATGACACCAACCCTTAAAGTAAAACGACGCGTAATTCGTGAAAAATATAAATCGGTAATTGACGAAATATACAACGTTTAATATTTCAGAAAAATTATTGATAAACATACACACTATGATAGCAAGTCTAGTCACCTCGGAATCTTTCGGGGTGGCTTTTGCTTTTTTATAAATAAATGGAAATGAAAAAAATCACCTATCACTTGCTTTTTATCTTTGTCCTCATCGCTTTATTTCAAAGCTGTGCCATTCCCAAAAATACCCATAAAGAAAGCACTCAAATTCCTATTGGCCCAGGACCCGAAGATTTTATTTTAGATGAATCACAAGATCAACCCCGATTGTTAATTTCTTGTGATGAGCGGAGAGCGGAAAATCCACCCAATGGAGAAATTTATAGTTTTAATTTAATTACAGAAGAAAATCAAAAAATGCCTAGGCTTGGCGAACCTGAAGATTTTATTTTTCACCCACATGGTATTGATTTAAATTGTGAATCAGGTACTTGTTATCTTTATGTGATTAGCCACAATGAAAGAGATCATTTAGAATCTATTGTGAAATATGAAGTGGATGGACTAAACCTAAAATTTGTAGCTGTTTATAATGATCCCCTTTTAGTTTCCCCCAATGCCTTAACTGCCTTTGGTGATGGAACGTTTTTAGTAAGTAATGATGCAGGGAAGAAAGGCTCTATTTGGGAAATGTTGTTCAAGTTAAAGCGTGCAAAATTGATTTTTTTTGACGGAGAAAAATATACCCAAGCCTATCATAAAAAACATGCTTATGGAAACGGGATTACACATCGCGGAAACCAAGTTTATTTAGCTACGACTCGACAAAATAAATTATTTGCTTTTGATTTTGAAAATGGAAAATTATCGAATCGAAGAACTTTAGCAAAAATTAAAGGACAAGATAATTTGCGTTTTGATGGCGAGGATTTAATATTAGCGGTTCATTTAAAATTATTGGCCTTTATCAAACATTTTAAAAATGCAGAAAAGAAATCGCCTTCTACAGTATACCGAATTGATCCTAAAACAGGAGAAAAAGAATTGGTTTATATTAATGATGGTGAACAAATAAGTGCGTCAGCCACAGGAATTATTTACCAAAATAATTTATACATTTCTCAAGTATTTGATCCTTTTATTTTGAAAGTTCCTTTAACTGAGGAACAAAAGTAGTCGGAATAAGGTTGTTTGGAATATGGAAACAATGAACCCAAAACAAGTAAAGTCAATAAGCAAATTTTTAAGTTTGGTCTTGAGGCATAAACCTGAAACTATTAATATTTCAATGGATGCGCAAGGCTGGGTTTCTACGGATGAACTTATTAAAAAAATGAATGCGAAAGGCAAAACACTCAATCTAGAAATGCTGGAGTATATTGTAGAAAATAATAATAAAAAACGTTTTACTTTTAATGAAAATAAATCGAGAATCAAAGCTAACCAAGGGCATAGTCTAACGATTGACCACGGATTTAAAGCGGTAGAACCACCCGAGTTTTTATATCATGGCACAGCTATTCGGTTTATAGAAAGTATTCAAAAAACAGGGTTGGATAAACGAAATCGTCATCATGTCCATTTGACTTCTGATTTGGCTACGGCAAAATCAGTAGGTGGTCGTTATGGAAAGCCTGTGATTTTGAGCATCAAAGCCAAGGTGATGCATGCCCAAGGATTTGAATTTTATTGTACTGAAAATCAAGTTTGGTTGACCGAAGCTATTCCTGTACAATTTATTGAATTCCCGACTTAAATATTATGGAAAAAAAGATTCAAGATTTTATTGATCAAATTGAAAAGAAGCATCAAATTCAAATCAAATATGCGATTGAATCAGGTAGTCGAGCGTGGGGATTTCCTTCTCCAGATAGCGATTATGATATTCGATTTGTCTATTGTAAACCGACCAATGCATACTTTAGTTTAGAAGAAGGTACCGATACGATTACAGAGATGCCAAGTAAATTATTGGATGGTGCAGGTTGGGATATTAAGAAATTTTTACGTCATATTTATCGATCCAATGCGGTGTTGTTTGAATGGTTGCATTCGCCAATTATTTACCGACAAGACGATACTTTTGTTAAGGACTTGAGAGCAATGGCTTTGAATTATTTCAATCCTAAACGCGTGATTCATCATTATCTTGGGATTGCCACAGGAATGTGGAAAAGAGAATTTTCAGGGGAAGCAGTGAAGATTAAAAAATACTTTTATGTGCTTCGTCCGATTTTAGCAGCAAAATGGGTAGCCGAATATAAAAGTCCTCCGCCTGTAGAATTTGATCGTTTGTTGCCTTTGGTAAATACACCCCATGTGTTGCTAGAAATTAAATCGTTATTAGTTAAAAAAGCCAATGCGGAAGAAGGGGAATTGATTGCTAGAAACACCATCATCGATACCTATTTACAAACAGAAATGAAGGCATTAGAAATTGTCGCGAAAGCAGAAGAAAAAGAAAAGAACAGCTTAGCCCTTATTGATCAATTTTATAAAACTTGGGTGTTAAAAATAAAAGAATAGATGAAGCCGAAGAC
>JAHDCJ010000101.1 GCA_020629935.1 Saprospiraceae bacterium
TAAATTCTACTCAAATGCGCCATAAAATCATCTTTTTTCCTTCGAGCTACATCAATAGAAGAACCATCGGTCATCACTACATAACCGCCTTGCCCTTTATGATATTTTTCAATTTCATTGAGGTTAATTAAATGAGAACGATGTACTCTAAAGAAATCATAATCAGCCAATAACTCCTCAAATTCTTTGATCTTTCGAGTGGTTAATAAAGATTTGCGTTTATCGGTAAAGAATATATGCGTATAATTCCCTTCCGCTTCACAACGAATAATTTCATTGACTTCAATAAAGACCAATCCCTCTAAAGTGGGTAAAGCGATTCGGTGACTTTGACTATTTGTATTTTTAAGGTTAGTCAATAAGTGGCTATAATTTTGCTTCTCTCCCGAATTACGCAATTTCTCTTCCGTCTTAAAAATAGCTTTAATCAACTCTTTGATATCAATCGGCTTCAATAAATAATCGAGTGCACAAAATTTAATAGCACGAAGGGCGTATTGATCATGAGCGGTAGTAAAAATAACTTCAAAATCGATTTGTTCGAACTGTTCTAAAAGATCAAATCCAGAGCCTTTGGGCATTTCAACATCAAGCATCACCAATTGTGGTTTTACTTCTTTGATTAAATCAAAAGCGGTTTTGGCTGAATTGGCCATACCGATCACTTCTATAGCAGGACAGTATTCTGTCAGCATGGTATTTAAAGAATCTCTTGCTTTTTGCACATCATCTACAATTACTGTACGAATCATAATTTACTTTCTTTAGGATGCGGGAAAGGAAATAAGCACTTCCGTTCCTAATGCTTCTCCTTGAGCGTTTACTAAATCTTCGATTGCGATTTTAATGTCGGAATCTTCTATATAATTGACTACTTCTATTCGGTCTTTGGTCATTTCTAAGCCTCTTGGTTTATGTCCTTTTTTTGTTTTTTGACGAATCAAAGAAGCTTGGGCTCGTCCTACTCCATTGTCTTTTACCTCACAAATAATACGGTCATTTTTCAGCGAAACTATAATGCTTAAAAGACCAGGTTCTTCCCTATTTAATAATCCATGATTTATGGCATTTTCTACAAAAGGTTGAATAATCATCGTCGGAATCTCATGATCTTCCAAATCCATAATTTCTTCAATTTCTATTTGATAATCAAAACGATCATCATAACAGAGTTTTTCCATTTCTACATACAAACGTAATAATTCAATTTCATCTTGTAAAGAAATATAACGATCTTTTGAAGATTCTAAAAACAAGCGCATCAATCGAGCAAATTTACTTAAGTGCGCGTTGGCTGACTCTACATCTCTATTCATAATAAAATGCTGAATGGCATTCATAGAGTTAAATAGAAAATGTGGATTCATTTGAGATTGCAAAGCCGTTAATTCTAATTCTGCAATCTTTTTATTAATCTTTGTCTTCTCCATTTCTCGTTGCGATGCCAATCGAAATCGAGTATACATAAAACCATAACTCAACAATAAAAAACTTAAAACAAGGGAAGAAATAAACCACCAACTTTTATACCAAGCTGTCCTTATCGAAAAAGGAATTTCCACCACTTCACTCCAATCGGAACTCGTCTTTTTGGCTTTTAAACGAAATACATAATCATCGGGCCTAAGGTCGGTTAAGGTAAGCGTTCTATTTTTCGTTTCTTGCCAACTGCCTTTTTCATTGAGTTGATAAGCATAAATCAAGTCTCGTGAATCCGAAAAAGTGATTGCTGAATAATTAAATAAAAGCTTCGAATCAAAAGGTATACGATTTAAATCAGACGCACTCACTGATTCTTGGTTTAGCTTGATATCCAAAAGATGTAGCTTAGGGGGTGGTTGTCTTTGTTCTACATTATCAATAGGCACAACTGAAATTCCACGACTTGTAGCTACCCAAAGTCGATTCGATTCGTCCAAAAATAATCGATTAATATCATCGGCAACTAAACCTGTTTGTACATTAAATGGGATGAATGAATTATCCGTTGTTTTTTTATAGTGAAGCCCTCTTGAAGTCGCTACCCAAACCGACCCTTTTTGATCAATCAATAAGTTTTTACAACGATTAGAAAGCAAGCCATCCTTCTGAGTATAATGGGTATAATTGCCTAAGGTGTCCCGTCGTGACAATCCACCTTCTGTGGCAATCCACATATTCATCATACTGTCTTGTGTAATCGCATTAATCCGATTATCAATAAGTCCTTCTTTAGTAGTTATCAGTACAGGGTCCCATTTCAAAAACCGGAGTACACCATTTTTTGTTCCCATCCATAAGCGACCAAACTGATCTTCAAACATACACGAGATCGTCTTCTTGCCTTCCAATTCTGGGATAGGCGTAAAAAAATAAGGTTCTGGCTCACAACCTCCATAAGCAAATACAAAACCATCTCTAAAAACGCCCAAATGATCATTTTCATCCAATTGAAATTCTTTAGAAATTCGTTCACTCGGCACACATAATTCGAGTTCTTCTTTATATCGATAAATACCCGAATTGGTCACCATATAGATATAACCATTCGAAGCTTTTCCAAATTTCCAAATATTCCAATTTTCAGAATACTCGTCGGGTTCTAGTATTTTCCAAACATTATTTTCTAGTTTAAATAATCCATTTTTTGTACCCGCAAGCAGTTGTTTGTCATCTGTTTGTATTAAATCAAAGATGAACGAATTTTCAAGGCCGCTTGATTTAGAATAATTATAAAAAGGCGAATCGTAGATGCAAAAAACTCCAGCACCTTCTGTGGCAACCCAAACATTACCCTCAGGATCTGCCAAGATATCTTTAGGTAAAGATTCCATCTTGAGCTCTTTTTGTAAATCCAATTGTTCGCCCGTTTGTGGATCTATTCGATAAAATTGGCCCCTATTTTTATTTAAAAGAAATAATTTCCCCGAACCTGAAAACACTAATTTCCCTTCTTGAAAATCGGGTAAACGCATGGGATACAATTCTAAATCTACGCTATCTTTTACATGCACTAAGCCTTGATTGGAGACCAACCAAAGGCTATGATCTGGATCAAAACCTAAAGCAAAAAAGCGTCTCTTCAACAACGATTCGGATAATACAGGTTTAAAAAATCCATCGCCTTCATAATGAAACAATCCTTTTTGAGTCAATAGAAAAATCCCTTTTTCTTCATGATGATAAAGACGCGCATTGACTAAATTTTCTTTTTTTATACCCGAACTGACTACCAAATCTCCACTACTATTTTTCTTTAAAAAGCCCTTCATGCAGTTGAACTGAAGGGAATCATCATGTGGACAAATCCAGAATTCGGTTCCGCCAAATTCCGCATTAAATTGTACCAACATTTCGTTGTCGTGATAAGCCCACTCGATATGATCTTGCGCAGGAATATTCAATATGCTTTTTAGTTCATTTTCTTTATTGAGTAAATAAACCAAGCCGTCAGAAGAATAAACAAATAAACCAATAGAAGTATTTATTAAATGTCGAACATCAGGATTCAGAATCCCTTGTTCACTAGTAAAATGGACAAATTCCGTTCCATCAAATCTAGAAACTCCTTCAAAACTACCCATCCAAAGATAACCACGATCATCCATAGATAAAGCATGATTTACATCATGTAATAAGCCATTGTTCGTTTGATAATTAAAAAAACGAAGGTCTGTTTGGCCAAACATCCAAGCGGATAATGTTAGGCTCATACTTAATATCAAAAGCGTATGGAATAGGCTTTTATTCATAATACATTAATCTTGAAGAACAAGATACAAATTGTAAAATTAAGTAATGAAGTTGACTAACAAATTTGTTAAAATCAAGCTTTTTTGCTTTAATTATTAATTCTGCCAAGATACTTAAGTATCTTTGTAAAATGGGATGATTAATTCCTCTTATTCCTTTAATAATAAAACATCATATATGCTTTTGCATTTTTTTTCTTGGTTATTTCTATTGTTTGGTATGACATGCCCAACAACCAATGCTGAATTTGAAAATTCAGCAGATACCAAAGGACAACTCATTTTATTCACCCAAAATACAGATCAATTAACCAATGATGATCTCCTCGCATTAAAAGATTTGGCCCAATCGATGCAAATTGATTTCGTTCAAAAAGATATTAAACAAGGTGCTCCACCAGAAGTAACCTTAACACCAATGATTCTTTTTCAAAATCATCTCGGTCGATCAGTGTATAATGGTCGATATAAAAATACATCCAGGATAAAAAACTTTATTCGCACAGCGAGTCGTTTACCTAAAAAATCGGTTTCCAATATTAAAGATGATTTACTCATTGCAAAAATGGGAAGAGCCGTTATTGCTGCTCCAGTAAAAATAACCGCGATCACAGGAAAAATCCCTAAAGGATATGAAGAGGAGCAATTTAAATATCAAGCCAAAGTCGCTTTTGGGGAGGGTATGAAGAAATTTGAATTTAGTCAAAACTATAATCTGCCTTATACTTCTCGTTCCTTTTATGTTAATCTTTATCCCTATGCATCTAAACGAGGTAAGCTTTCATTGACCATGGAAATTTTCTCTCAATTTAATTGTATTGATCCTATCTATGTACAATTTGATGAACCGATGTTTGGCAAATGGAGAAAAGTAAATGCTTTATTTGAGATGGCTGGAAAACGCGCACAAAAAGAGATATTCAATCAAATGGCACAGTCTAAAATTGGAGATGACTTTCAAATTATAACGAATGAAACCCCTTATAAAGATTGGACCGAAATTGACTTAGCCCTTCCTATTGCTTCAGATAAAAACGAAATAATAAGTAATGCAATAAGCATTGATTTAGTTCGGAGTTGGGTGGTAGATAACAAGGCAAAAATGGACGGCCCCAGAGTTCAATTTAGTTTTCCTCCTCCTTTAGATAGCTATGCTGGAGAGGCCACAGACCTTACTGGTAAATTGCGTTTGAGTCCAGAAAAAAGTCTAGAGGGAATGACAGGAAAATTTATCGTAAAAACGGCATCCGTTACTATGGGAGATAAAGGTCTTGATCAAGCCATTCATGATAAAATGATTAAGGTTAAAGATTATCCAGCGTCCTCTTTTGAGATCCAAGAAGTTGATGGAGATTTTTCTACGTTGTCTTTTGGACAAATCAATCATTTTCAAACCAAAGGCTTATTTGAAATGATGGGAAAAAAGACTACGGTGGTCACCACAGGACAAGTAGAACCGATGTTAAATGATCAAGGAGAACCTCGACTTCAATTTATGATTAACTATACCTTAAATTTAAAAAAAGATTATAATATTGATGGGCCTGACGGGCCTTCACCCGCAAAAGATCAAATGACTTTTTCTTTATTTTTTATTATGCAGCCAGGCATTTGATTATCTTGCAATAATTATCGCACTTTAAAACAAAACTATAAAGCATGAAAACGTACTTAACCAACTTGACTATTGCCTTGAGCCTTATCGCTTGTTTATTTACATGGAGTTGTGGCGGAACTCAAACAGTAACTACCGATGAAAAACCTGGACCTGTAGTATCAGAAGCAAGCCCTGGAACCATTACTTTCAATGCTGCTAATGACAGATATAGCGCAGAAGGTACTTTTAAGAAATGGAGTTTTTCTTCATTTAATATGAAAAAGAATGAAGTATCTTCAATCAATGCCACGGTTTCTATTGACCTGACATCCGTTTGGGAAAAAAGTGATGGATTAACCCAACACTTAAAAGCACCAGATTATTTCCATGTAGAAAAATATACTACTGCCACTATTGATATTTCTGATGTAACTGCATTTGGAAGAGATGTATATAAAGCTAAAATGGTACTTGCAATGAAAGGAGTAAAACAAGAATTAGAAGCTCAGTTCAAAGTAAATAGCACTACTCCAATGAAGATTACTGGAGAGGCTGTTGTAGATCGAAACATTTTTAATGTAGGGGAAGGAAACGAAAAAGTACCTAAAGATATTACCGTTAAATTTGATGCGGTTTTACCACAATAATTAGATTTAATTGAGTAAAAACAAGGTATAGCCAATGGATATGAAGTCCATTGGCTATTTTTATTTAAAGAGAATTACATTTAGAAATTTTCTTTTTTTCAAAAAAAATAAAACCTTGATTAAACCTTTCCTTTTTCGAAAAGTCATAGATGCGTATTTTGAAAACAAACTTTAAAATTAAGCATCATGAAAAATATTAAATTAGTAAATATCCTAAGCATTTGTTGTTGTTTACTTTTCCTAAACAATGCGTTTTCTCAAGTATGTCCACCAAGAGATAAAGGACATAAAACCGAATTAAAAGCAGAACTCGATCTTAGTCCAGAACAAGAAGCAAAGATCAAATCTATAAGAGAAAAATATAAACCAGAAATTCAAGCCATTCGTTCAGATGAACAATTAGAACCACGAGATAAAATGGCTAAATTAAAAAGTGTAAAAACTCAAATTCAAGCAGAAACGGATCTCGTTTTCACTACTGCACAAAAAGCCAAATTGGAAGCCCAAAAGGCCGAATTTAAAGAAGAACGAAAATCAAAAAAGGAAGCTTTCAAAGAAGATAAACGTGCTATGCATGAAGAAATGAAAGCTTATAAGAAAACTCATATGATGCCTACATTAAAGGCCCAACGCTTAAAATTAGAGGACGAAATTTCTAGCGCTGATCAACTACAAATTGAGGCATTAAGAGAAAAATTTAAAGCGCATAAGGCCGAGCTAAAAGATATCAAAGAGACTAGAAAAGGGATGGCTCATGGTGAGGTAACTGAAGCTCAAAAAGCAGAATGGAAGGCGAAGAAAGAAGCAGCAAAACCCGATCATGAAGAAGCCAGAATATTAGTAGAAAAATACGAAGTTCAAATTAATCGATTGATGGATGAAATTGCAGAAGATCGAGCTCAATGGAAAGAAGACATGAAAGCGATTAAGGCGAAACATGTAGAGGAGTCTGGAATGAATCACAAAGAAAATCACCGATCAGGCCCACATGGAAAAAGACCTCATGCAGATAAAAAAATGGAATTTGCAAACATCCATTTCTTACTCATGAACCCTAACGAAAAAGAGCATAAACTAGAAGAAAAAGGAAACAAAAAAACAGGTAAGTTGAAGGCTTCTAATTCAATTAATGGGCTTTCTGTTTATCCAAATCCTGCTACAAACTCCAACACCATCAAATACGAATTGGAACAATCAGGCACCGTTAATATTTCATTATTTAATCAACTCGGTCAAAAAGTAAGAACCATTTTCGATGGCTTTAAAGAAGCTGGGATTTATTCAGAAAATGTATCTTTACGAGGTTTAGAAGACGCTTCATATTATTATGTAATCACTGACCCTGAAGGCAAAACAACTAAGTCATTTATTAAAATAAATAAATAGGCACTCTTTTTGAAATAAATTATTCAGTCTTTATAAAAATATAAATCATGAAAAATCAATCATTAAAATTCATAACACTTTGTTGCGCATTGTTTATATCATTAACTGCATTTAGTCAACAATTAGAAGATGCAAATCCAAGAAGTCCTAAAAATACACCTAGTGAAATTGCAGATCGAGCAACTAAAAAAATGACCAAGGCATTGAGTTTAAGTAAAACCCAAATCCCCAAAGTACATGCTATTAGTTTAAGCCATGCAACCGATGCACAAGCTGTTCGAGCGAATTACCGAAATCAATTTGAGCAAGGCAACCAAGAAGCAAATAAAGCATTAAAAGAACGGATGCGATTAGAACTTCAGACCTTACTTTCTAATACAAATAGTAAAATGCAAACTGTCTTATCTAAAGATCAATATGCTAAGTATTTAGTTTTATTAGAAGAACGAGAAACACGAAGAGCAGAAAAGCCGAATCGATCAGGAAAAGGAAAGAAAAGAGGTTAATAATTTCCTCCTCAAAAATAATCATTCATCTTCCAAAGCGAATGAAAAAGAAGGTTGTCTCTTTAAGAGGCAGCCTTTTTCATTTCTACATGAATAATAAACAAAGGCTTATTGATCATATTCTCCCCTTTACCTTTAGAAAAGAGTTATTCATAGATATTAACTTTTAATTAAGCTAAAAAGAACCCTTTATTCAACCAAATTGTAGTTTCTTTGTTTCAAAATCTGTCAAGGGTTATAACTTTTGATTTTACCTAAAACAATTTCTTCCAAAGAAAATAAAACAAACATGAAAAAAATCACTTTACTATTTTCCTTTCTCTTTATTTATGTAGGCTTATTTGCCCAACAAAACATGACCCTTGTGGGCCAAGAAACTTTTGGTGAAGATGCCAATGATATTTGGGGATATGTAGATCAAGCAACAAGTACAGAATATGCTATTATTGGCGTCCGTTCTGGAACTTGGTTTTATGATTTAACTACGCCTAGTACTCCCCTACCAAGAATGTTTGTACCAGGACCACCTTCTACTTGGAGAGATATGAAAACATGGGATAAATACACCTATGTAACCGCTGATGAAGGCACAGCCGGTCTTTTGATTGTGGATATGTCGAATGTGCAGTCATTTGATACTTTAGTATATAAGTATATTAAACCTACATTAACCGTTAATGGAGTAACTGGAGTTTTAGAACGGGCACATAATATTTACATTGATGAAAATGGTATCGCTTATATTTCGGGGTCAAATATCGGTGAAGGTGAAGTATTATTTTTTGATGTAGCGACGGATCCTTACAATCCAATTTATCTAGGGGCTGGACCTGCAGAATATTCTCATGACAATTATACAAGGGATAATATCATGTATAGTGGAGATATCAATGCTGGTTTTTTCTCTGTAGTTGACGTAACAGATAAAACCAATCCTATACTTTTAGCCACAGAAACCACTCCTTTCGTTTTTACGCATAACACTTGGTTATCCGATGATGGTAATACCTTGTTTACTACTGACGAGCGTGCAGATGCACCTGTGGCTGCTTATGATATTTCTGATCTAAATGATATTAAATTATTAGATGAATTTCGTCCACCTGCTACTGTAGGAGAAGGCGTAATACCTCATAATGTACACGTACTTGGCGATTTTTTAGTTATTTCTTATTATTCAGATGGTATTATTGTAGTAGATGCAACACAACCAGAAAATCTAGTTCAAGTAGGCCAGTATGATACTTACACGGGTCCTGAAACAGGCTTTAATGGATGTTGGGGCGCATACCCATTCTTACCCTCAGGCTTAGTGTTAGCTTCAGATATTAGTACAGGTCTATACATTTTCCAAGCAAATTACGAAAGAGCAAGTTATTTGGAAGGAACAGTGACCGATTTAGATACAGGTTTACCCATCCAAGATGTAGATGTTACTTTAGGTATTCTTGACCAAGTGGAAAAACAAACGAATCTTATGGGGGAATATAAAATGGGATTATTTGGATCAGATACCTTCCAAATTACTTTTGATCACCCTACTTATTTTCCAGTACAAACAGAAGTTATTCTTTCCTCAGGCGTCTTTACTGTACTTGATATTCAAATGACACCCAAAATACCATTTACACTAAGTGGTGTAGTGGTGGAAAATGGAACATCAACTCCAGTCTCCAATGCACAAGTAAAATTTGAAAATCAATATTTCACTTATACTGGCTTATCTGATGCCGCTGGAAATTTCTCTATTCCTTCTTTTTATGATGGTAGTTATAATGTATATGGAGGTAAATGGGAATACCGCCCTGCAGAATTAACCAACGCAGGAATCGATGCATCTAGTGTAGGAATGACGGTAGAACTTCAAAAAGGAATATTTGATGGATTTGAATTAGATTTAGGATGGACTACCAATTCAACGGCCACTACTGGAGCTTGGGAAAGAGGGAGACCTGTTCCCGCAGATTTTTTCTTTGATCTTACCCCTGGCACAGACGTAATTGGTGATGTAGGAGATGAAGCTTACCTAACTGGAAATTCAAACGATCCATTTACTGATAATGTACAAGGAGGAACCGTTACATTAACATCTCCTGTCTTTGACTTAAGTGCTTATACAGAACCTGAAATGAGATATTCTACTTTCTTATTGAATTATTTCCTTTCTCAGGATAGCCTCCAACAAGGAAGTAGTACTTTGGATATTTATATTACAGATGGAACAACTCCTGTACTTGTAGAATCATTGAATACAGCATTCCTATTTGGTATTGGGTGGGAAAACAATGTACACCGTATTTCAGATTATATTACTCCTGGTCCAAATATGCAAGTCATTTTTGAAACTTCAAATATAGATCCTAATTATTTATTAGAAGCAGCTGTGGACTTTTTCAGAGTGCTTGAAGGAGCTGTGGATGTGGAAAACCCTTTTGAGAATAAAGCCAGTTTGAACGCTTTTCCAAATCCTTCCAATGGAGATTTTACGGTCAATTATTTCGTAGAAGATCCAGTTAATGGATTAGAGTTAGCAGTATATAATGCTTTAGGCCAAAAAATGGAGACCATCATTTTAAATAATCAATTAGGGCAAATTCAACTAGGTATCGATTATGCCCCTGGTATTTATTTTATACAAATGGCTACTGAAAAATACGCTAGTCCTCCTGTAAAATTGATAAAGATTAAATAATTTTTTTATTCTAAAATTGTTAAAAAGGCCTCCTTGGGAGGTCTTTTTTAATGAAAGTCACAAAATATTCTTAAATCCATGTTAAAGATGAAAATATATTTAGTGAATTCTGTATATTTGGAGGGAGAGAAAAAATACACCACTCCAATTAAAATCTTATGAAGGGCAAAAAAATTAAAAGTTTTTTATTGACTTTGTTAGTTTGCACAAGTTTAAGCTGTTTTATTTATATAAATAGCCAAGCTATTCAACCTACAAAATGGACGAGTCAAATAGAAAATAACGAAGTCAATGATCAACCGTCTGAAACTTCTGAAGGAAATGTTTTTCCTGAATTACAAATACTCCGAACAGTAATCTACAAGTTTAGAGAAATTACACCTGTCTTCCTCTAAATAACTTAATGCTGTAGAAGTATTATTACAAATTATTAAAAATCCTGATCAAATGATGATCAGGATTTTTTTTTGTTCTACTTCAAAATACCTACTTCTTAAAAGACTTTTATAATTCGTTTTTGTAATAAGGATATTTTTTCATATTTTAACATATACTATACATTTAATATTTGTTATTTATCGCATTATACAATGTAAAAATGCACAATAACACAAAAAACCAACTTATAGACTAAATAAAACCTTTTACTCAAAATATTTATTCCTACATCCATCAAATCGAAATTATGAAAATCTATCCTACCAATAACATTCGTAATATTGCCCTTCTTGGTCATGGGGCCAGTGGTAAAACAACACTCGTTGAATGCATGCTATTTGAAGCCAAAGAAATCACAAGAAGAGGTTCCGTTGATGAGCAAAACACGGTTTCCGACCATTATAATGTAGAAAAAGAAAAAGGGAATAGTGTCTTTTCTTCTTTAATGCATGTCAGTTGGAAAGATTCAAAAATAAATATTTTAGATACACCTGGAAATGACAATTTTGTAGGTGAAGTAATCTCTGCGCTCAAAGTTGCAGATACGGGTGTTATGCTTCTGAACGCCCAACAAGGTGTTGAAGTAGGAACAGAAATTATTTGGGAATATACCCACAAATTTAAAACACCAATGGTCTTTGCTGTAAATCATCTTGATCAAGAAAAAGCAAATTTCGACATGACTGTTGAACAAGCGAAGAATCGATTTGGGAATAAAGTTACTGTAGTGCAATACCCTTTAAAAACAGGCGCTGGGTTTAACGCTATAATTGATGTGCTAAAAATGACCATGTACAAATTTCCTGATGGTGGAGGAAAACCAGAAAAACACAGTATTCCAGATGAGGAACAAGCGAAGGCCAATCAACTACATGAGGCTTTAGTAGAAACCATTGCTGAATATGATGAAAACTTAATGGAAATCTATTTTGATACAGGTTCCTTAAGTGAAGAAGAAATGGTTGGAGGATTAAAGCTTGCCATGTTGAACCATGAAATTTTTCCGCTCTTTTGCTTATCTGCTATTCGTAATATGGGAAGTGGTCGACTCATGGGCTTCTTACATGATATTGCTCCCACTCCTGGAGATAGAGAAGTACTTCTCCAAAATGGACAATTACTTAAACCTGATCCCAATAGCCAACCTAGTGCCTTTGTGTTTAAAAGTTTTTCAGAACCACATTTAGGGGAAGTTTCTTATCTAAAAGTATATTCAGGTACCATTAAAAGTGGAGATGAATTATATAATCAAACAACAGAAAAACCCGAACGAATTAGCCAGTTATTTTTACTAAATGGGAAAGAAAGAAAACCAATAAATCAATTAAAAGCTGGAGATATTGGAGTAATTGTTAAATTGAAAAACACGAAAATAAATGATACTCTAGGTAATAAGGATAGTAATCTAAAAATCAGATCCATCCAATTTCCATACCCGCGTATACGATCAGCTATTTCGACCGAAAATAAACGAGATCTTGAAAAAGTAATGGTTGGTCTTTTACAAATTGCCAAAGAAGATCCTACATTAATCATAGAGCAATCCAAAGAACTAAAACAAACCATTATCCATGCGCAAGGCCAATTACATCTTCAAATGACCAAATATCGATTAGATAAAGTTTATGGTGTCAATATAGATTTTATCGCACCCAAAATTCCTTATAGAGAAACCATCACTAAAATGGCAAACGACTCCTATCGACATAAAAAACAATCGGGTGGATCAGGTCAATTTGGAGAAGTTCATTTTAGAGTAGAGCCTTTTTCTGAACATATGGCCGATCCGACAGATTTAAATGTTCGAAAAAAACAAACTATCGACCTCGAATGGGGAGGTAAACTCCTTTTCTATTGGTGTATTGTAGGAGGATCAATTGATGCCAAATACAGCAATGCGATCATTAAAGGAATAATGAATATGATGGAAAATGGCCCATTAACTGGATCCTATGTCCGCGATATCCGAGTTTGTGTTTATGATGGTAAAATGCATTCAGTAGACTCCAATGACATGGCTTTCCAATTAGCTGCTTCTCAATGTTTTAAACAGGCATTTAAAAATTGCAATCCAATAATTCTTGAACCTATTGTCGATATTGAAGTCTTAACTCCAGAAGAAGTTATGGGCGATATTATGAGTGATTTACAATCGCGTAATGCAATGATCATGGGCATGGATGCAGAAAATCACTATCAAAAAATAAAAGCAAAAATTCCTTTACGTGCTTTGTTTAAATATTCCTCTACCTTACGAGCCCTTTCTCAAGGACGTGCAAAACATACCCGAGGCGATGTAGAATACCAAGCTGTGGCTAAAGAAATACAAAATGAATTAATCGAAAACTACAAAAATGATGGCGTAGAAGTTTAAAAAGTAACTGACCTACAATGGGTTAATTATTTGTTAAAAAAAATATTTCCAAATAGAATATAAAAAAATTAACCGTTATTAGGATTGAATTGTAAAAGGTTAAGCAATTCTTTCATAGGTTAATTGTTATAAAAATGATAAGATCTGTAAATCGATAAGGTGATTTACAGATCTTTTTTTTATTTACTATAAAAAGAACTCATAACCAATAAACTATATTTCCTCTTTATTTCTTATCATAATAATATCCCTTCTAATAAAGTTTTATATCTAAGCTTTCCTCTTGTTCATTTTGTAAGGAATTATTGAAATTATTCATTAGTTAACAATTTAAACAATACATAAACACAAGATTTACAACACTTTAAGTTTTTAATGCCTAAAATTCAATTATCACTTATTTATTCGATTATTTATTAAATAAATATAAAAGAACTATCTTAGCATAGATTATTTCTTCCAAAGCGAAATGATTATTTTATATTTTTTTTCGAAAAAAATTAAATAAGGGGTGGAAACTCCCCAACCCAACCACTTAAACCTGATAATATGAGCTTTTTTTGTACCTATCGTTCACGATTGCTTTCGGTTTTTATTGCCTTTTTTATTCTTACGACTCACGCTTTTGCTCAAGTAAATGTAACTGTTACCATAAATAGTGGTTCAGCTTCAAGCACTTGTGGAGATCCTTTTGGTGGTTCTCCAGATCCTCATTTTCAAGTAGAAATAGCTGGTCAAGGTAATACTACCTATCAATCTGCAGGAATATGTTTTACAGATACACCCAATCAACAATATAATGAATCATGGAATTGTCCTGCTGCTCCTACAACTTTACAAGTTTGTGTAAGGGCCTTCGATGATGATGGTGCAGTTTGTATCGTAGATAGAGATTGTCTTTCTAGCTCTTGTAATAATTTTAATGTTCCTGCACCAGGAAATAGTGCAAATTATACCTTAAGTACAAACTCAAACGGTAGTTCTGCAAATATTAGTTTCACCATTACTACTTCAGGTGCTTATATTGGAGGTCCTAATGATCTAATCTGTGATGCAATTAACCTAGGTACACTTCCTTCAGGTGGTGTTCTTGGTAATGCTGGTCTTAGTAATTATAATAACTTTTGTGCAGGAAGTGCAGGTGATCCTAATCCAGGCTGGACTAATGACCAAGGGGTTTGGTTTCAATTTACCACCTCTGCTTTCCCTAGCGCTACAATCCAAATTGATGGATATAATGATCCACAAGGTTTAGGTGATTTAATAGACATGCAATTAGCACTATACCAATCAAGTAACAATTCATGTACAGGTACACTTACCCTTATACAAGATGATTTTGATCCTATTATTTATAGTGAAACCATGCAAGTTGAATGTCTACTTCCTAATACCACTTACTTTATTTTAGTCGATGGTGATGACAACATCGCCAACTTGTTTAATGGCCAAGAAGGTTATTTTGGTATGACGGTAACAGATGATGGTATTGTTCAGGCAGGTGATCAAATTTGTGATGCCGAAAATTTAGGGGTCGTACCTAATGGCGGTTCTGTAAGTACTCCAAACTTAAGCCAATCTAATATTTGTGCTACAGATACCAATGATCCTACTCCAGGAGCTTGGGGATCTGATCAAGGTGTTTGGTATCAATTCTTTGCTCCTCCTTCTGGACACGTTACTGTAAATGCAGAAAGTGATCAAATATTCCCTATTGGAACGGATGCCATCGATTTACAATTGGCAGTCTACGATTCTCAAGACAATACATGTACAGGAATTATAGTAGATGTAGGAAGTGATTATGACCCTGTTCTGTTTGATGAAGAATTAGAGGTTCGATGTCTAGTTCCAGGTGATCCATATTGGCTATTTGTAGATGGTTCTGGATTAAATGTAGATGGTATCTTTGATATCACTATTACGGATGGTGGCGATTTTGCAGCTACCCATGATGAGATTTGTGATGCCATCCCTATGGGTCAACCTTTAGTAGGCGCGCCAATAACACTTGCCAATCAAGTAAACTGGTGTGCAAATAATATACTAGAGCCCATTCCTTCTGCTTGGGGAAATGAAGCTGGAGTTTGGTATACTTTTGTAGCCCCGCCTTCTGGAGTTGTGGAAATTAATGCCGTAACACTTGGAGGTCTTCTTGATGAAGATGGACTAGATCTTCAGCTAGCTGTTTATGATTCTGATGATATGACTTGTACTGGAAACCTCACAGAATTGGCAAGTGATTATGAAGGACTCGGTGCATTTTTAGATGAAGATTTATTTGTAGATTGCCTAGAACCAGGAAGAACTTATTATATCATGCTTGATGGAGAACCAGGGATTCTTGACCCTACCCTGCTCTATGGTGAATTTGACTTAACCATTGAAGAAGTAGATCGCCCTTCTCCACAAGGAAATGACCTTCCATGTGATGCTGTTTATATTGGTGACCCTACAGGTGGTTCAGTAACTACTGATGACGGCTCATTACCACACAATAATAATAACTGGTGTGCTACAGCAACTGGAGAACCTACTTCTGCTGTTATCACTAACCCTGACCAAACGGTCTGGTATACCATGACCGTTCCCTCTACTGGTTCTTTTACGATTGATGTGAATCAAACTGGAGTTGCCTTTTTAGATGAAGAAGCCATCAATACAGAACTTACCGTATTTACTTCTTCCGATGGAACTTGTAATGGTACTTTTTCTGAAGTAGAAACCGATGCCAGCCTTATTGATTTAGTGGTTTACGATTCTGATGTTTCGGTTACTTGTCTTACTCCAGGTGAAACCGTTTGGATTATGATTGACGGAGAAAATTTTGTTGAAGATGAAGATATTGAAGGGAATTTTGATATTACCTTGACAGAAGACCCACCTTTACCTCCTGCACCAAATGATGATATTTGTAATGCTACTGCAATGGGTAGTCCTTTTGGGGGTCCTCCAGTATCTATAAACAATGACAATAATTTATGTGCCACAGATATTGGTGATCCTGATCCTGATGCATTTGATACAGATCAAACCGTTTGGTATAGTTTTACCACTCCTGCTGGTGGCTCGGAATATGCGGTAGAAATTACTACGACTTCTGACTTCCCGTTCTTTACAGACGCCATCGATCTTCAAATTGCAGTCTTCAGTTCTAGTGATAATACTTGTGCAGGTGTGTTAACTGAAGTAGAAAGCGATTATGATCCTATCGATTTCCCTCCTCTTAATGAAACCATTGAAGTACAATGTTTAGAACCAGGAAATACTTACTTTGTAATGGTAGATGGTTCTGCAATTAATGTACAAGGTTATTTTGATATTGAAATTGAAGAAATTGCAGCAAACCCAATTGCACAAAATGACTTAATTTGTGATGCCATAGGCTTAGGTACTGTACCTGTGGGAGGATCACTTAATAATAATGTCGATTACTATAACTTCTGTGCGGATGTGGAAAATCCAGAACCAAACCCTGGAGCTTTTGGCACAGATCAAACCGTTTGGTTTACCTTTGAAGCACCACTCCATACTGCCAATGGACCAAACACCACTTCAAATGTTACGATTAATGTAAATAGTGATCCAAATAATGTTGGCGATGGAATTGATGTCCAATTAGGAATTTGGGAATCAAGTGATGGAACTTGTAACGGCGGATTTACAGAAATTGATAGCGATTATGATGGGATTGGAATCGTTCAAGATGAATCCATTTCTATCACTTGTCTTAACCCCGGAGAAACCTATTGGATTCAAGTCGATGGTAGTAGCCTAAATGTAGAGGGATATTTCACCGTAGAAGTCATTGATGACGGCTTTGGATCTCAACAAGACAATGATGATGTCTGTGATGCCATTGCACTCGGACAAGTACCAGCTGGTGGAACTATTAATGATGGAGTAACTTATAGTAACGATTGTACAGGAGTAGAAACAGGAGAAGCAGTATCAACTTCTTTTGGAATTGATAATACCGTTTGGTTCACCTTTGAAGCGCCTACTTCTGGAAATGCAACCATTGATGTAAATAACCAAGGAGGTTTAGATGCTCAAATTGCAGTCTATACCGTAGATGATTTAACGTGTACAGGTACATTTATTGAACATGATAGCGATTATGATCCTGTATTTTTTGATGAAACATTAGAGCTAACGTGTCTTATTGCTGGGCAAACCTATTGGATTCAAATTGATGGAAGCGATAATGGAGATATCATTGGTGGTGCTACAGGAGATTTTACCATTACCATTTCTGACGATGGGGGTACTACCGTTTTCCCTGCAAATAATGATATTTGTGATGCTACCGATTTTGGCACACCTGGAACAACAACAAGTTTAACTAATGAAAATAATATCTGTGCGAATACAGAACTTGGAGAACCGGGTGTAGGTTCTTATGCACAAAGTACCGTATGGTATACTTTCGTCGCCCCAACTTCAGGACAAGTAGATATTGACTTGAGTGCTAATAGTCTACTTGGTATTGATTCTGAAATTTATTTGTTTAGTTCTTCCGATAATACGTGTACAGGTACCTTAACATTAATTGATAGTGATTATGATGCTACGCAGGCTTTCGATGAAGAAATAAATACAAGTTGTTTAATCCCTGGCGATACTTATTTCATACAAGTTGATGGTAGTCCGTTACTTGGGCAAGAAGGAGACTTCACCATTTCAATTACTGATCCATTTCCTGATTATGGAACAGGTAGCCCAACAGATCCAGAACCTGTAAATAATGAATGTCCTGATGCAACGGTATTAACCGTACAAGATGAATCTTGTATTACTTCAGACGGGGTTTGGCAAGTCGAAAATTATGGCGAACCTACCATTTCATTAGAAGATGCCTATACCATGAGTTGTGGCGGAGGAAATTGTGGAGATACTTGGTACCAGTTCACCATGCCATCCACAGGTATTGTACAAATTGAAGGAAACGATGATGCTGCTGGCTTAGGCCAAGGAGGTATACTTGATTTAGGTGATTTTTCTGAAATTGTAATTATTGCATACACTGGAACCTGTGGTGCACTAACCCCACAAGCATGTGGAAATGGTTCTGGCTTAGCAACTAATGTTGACTTCGAATTAACAGGTACTCCTGGAGAAACGGTTTGGGTACAAGTATTCAATCAAGATGGCTCTGATCATGACGAACGATTCGAAATTTGTGTAGCTGAACAATGTGGAGCAGACATGTGTCTTAATGCCGTAGAAATGGAGCCTGATGTTTCTTATTGTTGGGAAACAGAAGAAGCAGAAGGAGAAGATGTAACTGGAGGAGAACCTGGTTATCTTGAGTGTGGAAACAATAGTAATCCAGACGCCTCTGTTTATTTTACATTTACTACAGATTGTAATGGTAGTACAGTAACATTGAATATTTCAAATGCTACTATCGGAGGTAATTGTATTTTTGGTACAACTCCTACAGATGGATTTAATATCTCTCTATTTGCCGATAATACCGTGTGTGATGGAAACCCTGATGCCTTAGTGGATTGTCAGTCGTGGACAAACTGTGATGGTCAACCCGTAAACTGGACACAAGCTTATTCTGGTCTTGATGCGAATACCACTTATATTATTCAGATTGATGCTTATGGCAACTTTGGTGGAATCGCTGGAGGAGGTGATAATAATGGTTTTGTGATGATTAGTACAACAACTAATCCTGAAGTTGAAGCCGTTGTTGATCAAAATGTTACTTGTAATGGAGGAAACGATGGTGGAGCAACAGCAACGACTACTGGAGGCGCTACTCCTTATTCTTATGAATGGGATAATGGAGAAACCAATGCATCAGCTACCATGTTAACCGCAGGCAACCACACCGTAACGGTTACAGATGCAGCAGGTTGTACAGATACTGCTGAAGTTGATCTAACTGAACCACCAGCTATTATTCCTACAATTGTCTTAGATGCACCTGCAAGTTGTAATGGAGCATCTGACGGAGGAGCAACCATCTCTGCTACAGGAGGAACCCCTACTTATACCTATACATGGGATAATGGAGAAACCACTACTTCTGCCACCATGCTAAATGTAGGCACACATGTAGTCACCGTAACAGATATGGTTGGATGTGAAGTAACTGCATCTGTTGTTATTAACGAACCACCTCCAGTAATGGCTACCGTTACTCCAGATACAGATGTCCTTTGTAACGGAGAAAGTAATGGATCTGCAACTGCCGCAGGTGCTGGAGATCCTACTACATATACCTATTCTTGGGATGATGGGGAAACTACAGCAACTGCAACCATGTTAAATGCAGGTACTCATATTGTTACAGTAACCGATACGGATGGTTGTAGCAATACATTCTCTGTCTTAATTAATGAGCCAGATCCTTTATTAGCAAGCACAGCGCTTGATAGTGATGTTTCTTGTAATACATTCTCTGATGGTGCGGCTACAGTAACTGCTTCAGATGGTACCACTCCATATACCTACAACTGGGATAATGGAGAGACAAACGCTTCAGCAACTATGTTAAATGCTGGCACTCATATCGTTACGGTAACCGATGCAAACCTTTGTACCCAAACTGCAACTGTTGACATTACAGAACCACTTGATTTAACAGCTACAGCGGTACAAGATAATCCAGTAGATTGCTTTGGTGATTCTGATGGTGGAGCCACGGTAACCGCAAATGATGGTACTGCGCCATACAGTTATAATTGGGACAATGGGGAAACGAATGCAGCAGCCACTAACCTAAATGCAGGTACTCATATCGTTACGGTAACCGACGATAACGGTTGTACCGAAACAACAGATGTGACCATTACCGAACCACTCGCTCCACTTGCCGCGTCTGCGGTCCAAGATACTCCTGTCAATTGTTTTGGAGAATCAGATGGATCAGCTACCGTAACTGCCACAGACGGTACCGCGCCATATTCTTATAACTGGGATAATGGAGAAACAAATGCAA
>JAHDCJ010000005.1:0-30850 GCA_020629935.1 Saprospiraceae bacterium
GATATTCTACCCGTTTAATCGACAATTATTTTAATTGGCAAATTCAATCTCTATTATTAAGCCTTAAAACAAAAGGTGGCTTATGATACGATGCTTTATTTTAGTTCTTTATTTTATATTCCTTTTTACTTCTTGTGGAGTTTCTGTATCGAAACCCAATGATGAAGCTGCTTTTTCAGATACTAGTTTTGAACTATTGCAAGAAGCTTTAGATGATTCGCAAGGCTCCTTAGTAGGTCTTTCTATGGCCATTAAAAGTCCTAAGCTTTCTAAACCGTGGAATGGGGCAAAAGGATTTGATGCGGTTGACAAAAAGAATAAATTGGCGATAGAGCAACCCTTTCGTATTGCAAGTATTACAAAAACATTTGTAGCAACTGCGATCTTAAGATTGCATGAAATGGATAGCCTTTCTATAGAAGATCCAGTCTCGAAATTTATCTCTACAAAGCATATCAACTTATTGTCAAAAGATGGATATAATTTAGACGAAATAAAAATCAAACATTGTCTAAATCATACAAGTGGTTTATATGATTATGCAATGGGAGGAAGAGAATATATTGACGAAGGATTAAAAAATCCAAATCATCGTTGGACTAGAACAACACAACTTCAAGGGGCCGTAGATTGGGGTGATCGTTTGGGGAATCCTGGTGGTCAATATGCCTATTCAGATACGGGATATATTTTATTGGGAGAAATAATAGAACATTTTTTTCAAGGAGATTTAGCTTTAGGTTTGCGCACTTTATTGGCTTTTGATCAATTGGGTTTAAATCATACCTATTTAGAAACTTTAGAAGAAACACCTTCAAATCTGAAAGATCCTGTACATCGATATTTAGGCAAACATGACCTTACGTTAACCGATGCTTCATTAGATTTATATGGAGGAGGAGGATTGGTTTCTACTACGCACGACTTAGCTGTTTTTATGCATGCTTTATTTAATGATCAAGTTTTCAAGAATAAAAATACCTTGAAGTTAATGCTGACCAAACCTGTTTTCCCTTCAGATTATGAATGGAATTCGGATCGTAGATTTAAAGATTATCGTTATGGATTATGGGAAGTTTCTGTTTATGGAAAGCCTGCTTATCTTCATAATGGATTGTGGGGAACGATGTTGTTACATGTACCTACTACGAATACGACAATTGCATTAAATGCCACGAAAGGTCAAGCGGAACGTCTAATGAAAAAGACGATTTTATTAATGGAAAATTTATAATTTTGATTAGACTAGAACATATCGATTTTGCCTACACAAAAAATCAGCCGATTTTAAAAGACATAAATATTAATGTGCCTAAGGGTGCGGTGTATGGTTTTTTAGGAGTCAATGGCGCAGGTAAATCTACTACATTACGTCTTATAATGGGTTTGATGAAACCTACCAATGGAGAAGTATTTCTTTTTGATGAACCCATAAAAAAGACCTATCCCAATCATTTAAAACGGGTAGGATCTTTAATTGAAAGTCCTCCTTTATATCATCATTTGTCTGCTAGAGATAATTTGAAAATTTGGTGTAATTACTTTAACGTAAGTAAAAATAAAATTAAAGAAATACTTCACCTCACGCGTTTGGAGGATGTAAATAAGAAGAAGGTTGGAAATTTTTCTACAGGAATGAAACAACGCTTAGGTCTAGCAACAGCTTTACTTCAAGATCCAGAAATTCTTATTCTTGATGAACCTACCAATGGACTTGATCCTGTAGGTATTATGGAGTTGCGACAAATTATAAGTGATTTAAATACTAAAGGAACTACTATATTATTGTCGAGTCATATTTTAGCCGAGGTAGAGAAAATGGTCAACTATATCGGAATAATAAAAAACGGATCTATTGCTTTTGAAGGTACCATAGAATCTCTAAAAGCATTACGCCAACAAAATGTGGTGGTCAAATTTAGAGTCGATAATATTGGAGATTCTGTTAAAATATTGGTGGGGTTGGATATAGCGAATATTACGGAAGATACGTTTCAAATGGCTTTATCCCATGAAGAAGAATTACCTCATATTATCAAGCGCTTGGTTCAAGGAAATGTGCAAATTTTTGAGGTGAGCCCAATTGGAAATAGCTTGGAAGAATTATTTATTAACCTAAGTAATGTGTAGTCTATGCAATTAGTGAGAAATATAAAGGCGGAGTTAGTCAAGTTAAAGTATCCACCAATTATTTGGTTAATAGGATTTGTTTTAATTGCAGTAATTGCCATCGTTTTTGCCGCACATTTTATTGATGTGAATAGGACAGCGGCTTTGGGCCAAAATCCTTGGGATAAATATAGAGTAGCGGTAACGGCCATCTTTAGCGTTTTTATTGCAGTACCGTTTATCGTTTTATTGATTAGTGCGGGCGTTTTTCTAGATCATCAATATGCCATATGGAAGTTTCAATATACAGTGCCGATGAAAAGAGGAACCATCTTCTTTTCAAAACTATTTGCTATTCTTACTCTAATATTAATGACTTTTGCTGGTTTAGTTTTGGGTGTGATCTTATGTGCCTATTTCCTAGATCTATTATTGCCAGAATTGGAGTTTAGATATTATCCCATGGTGTTGATTAATCTTCTTGAAAAACTAGGGCATACTTTTGTCGCTCTCTTGGGCATTATTGGGATTCAATATTTTTTAAGTTTACGTTTTAAAGGTTTTTTAGTGCCCGCTAGTTTTGGCGTAGTTGCCTTTGTCGTGGGGTTGATTTTGGGAACAATCAATAATCCTATCTCTGCTTATTTTCCTTACAGTTATCCTACGATTGTTCAAAATCACAATATGTTTAATACGGATCAAGTGGGGATCGTAGATTATGGCTTCTTTAATAGTATAGAACTCTACAGTATTTTGTACTTTGTGTTTTTTGTATTTTTAGCTAAAATTCTTGAAGACCGCCGACAGGTTCATTAATGATTTTTTTTGTGGAAAAAACGAACACATCCTTACCTCTAGAAATTGTCTTTGAATCTTCCGATTTGATTGCAATTAATAAGCCAAATGGCCTATTAGTTCATCGCTCTAGAATAGCAAAAGATGCAAAAGAATTTGCCTTGCAAAAACTAAGGGATCAAATTGGCGCGCGTGTTTTCTTAACTCATCGATTAGATCGAAAAACATCTGGTGTTTTATTATTTGCTAAAAATGAAGAAGCTAATAAAACAGTACAAAAATTATTTAGTGATCGAAAAGTAAATAAAATCTATCATGCCATTGTTCGAGGTTTTATTCAAGATCAAGGAGTGATTGATTACCCACTCACTGAAGAAAGGAAGACGAAAGAGGCAATTACCTCTTTTCAATGCCTTCAACATTTTGAAATCAATTTGCCTTTTGGGAAGCATGCTACCTCAAGATATAGTTTGGTCGAATTGAAACCGAGCACGGGGAGGTATCATCAATTGAGAAAACATATGGCACATATTTTCCATCCTATTATTGGTGATCGTCCGCATGGTTGTAATAAACAAAATAAACTTTGGAAAACGGAGTTTAATATGACTTCGATGTTACTTCATGCAAAGCATCTGCATTTTTCTTTAGATGAAAATCAAGTGATTGAAATAGAGGCTAAGTATAGTCCTGCCTTTCAAAAAGTATTGTCTTTTTTAGAGGAAAAAAATCAAAGTGCTTAATCCTTTCTTAGCCTTTATATCCTAAAAGTTTATCAATCGAATTCGCCGTAACCATATGATAATTGGGCCTAGCTTTTTTGTAAATTTCTAAAGCTTTATCTTGTTGTTCAGATTCTTTCAATGCAGTGTAAATAGTAGAAACATACCATCTTCGTCCCACGGTCATTAAGAAGGTTTCAATTTGTTGATCAATCCCATTTTCATGGTAATTGTGTCGAATGCATTGATCATACCAAACCATAGCTATGTAAGAGTTTTTTGCATGCGAAAGATCAAATTTTTTGTCTAAAATGGCTATTTGTTTGGTCGTCATTTCTTTAGGAATATTTCGAACAAAATGTACCCATTCTTGTGTAGTCCATGCTTTAGTTAGGCTTTCATTGATGGTATTTGTTTTCATAAAGTCAACGAGCATTTGCTCCACAATTTGAAATTTATCAGATTCGATAATTGCTTTGTTTGAGGGAATGCCTGCTTGGTAAATCCATTCTTCGGTATTGAAAGTTACTTGGTGTTTTTCTAATAATTCTTTATTTAGATAAGCAATAAACTTTTCGGTATACATGGTAGAAAAAGCATGTTTTTCAAAATAAGTTTTTAGGAATTGATCAAACTTTTCTCGTCCAACTTTTTCTTCTAAAGTTCGTAAAAATAAATAACCTTTATCATAAGCAATACTGTTCATTCCATCATCAGGATTATGTCCTTTTAAGTTTAATTTTAAATGAGTCTTTTCTGGTTCTTCTTTAAAACCTTCAATTTCTTCTGCCAAATCTTGTTGACTGATAAGGGCAAGCATGTTGGCTCTATCTTTCCCATAAAGCGCTTCCATAATCCGCATTTCAAAATAAACAGTAAAACCTTCATTTAACCAAAAATCATCCCAAGTGGCATTGGTTACTAAATTGCCAGACCAAGAATGAGCCAATTCATGAGCGACTAAGGAAGTTAAGCTTCGGTCTCCAGCGATTACGGTTGGCGTTGCAAAGGTGAGCCTTGGATTTTCCATCCCACCAAAGGGGAAACTTGGAGGTAAAACAATCACATCAAATTGATCCCATGCGTAAGTGCCATATAAATTTTCAGCTGCTTTCAACATTTTATCCATATCCGCAAATTCATAATGAACTTTTTCTAACATTGATTTTTCAGCATAAACCCCAGTTTGTGGACTAATCGATTTATAGGCGATATCACCAACGGCTAGCGCAATAAGATAAGGAGAAATGGCTTGTCTCATTTTAAAGTTATAAATACCATCGATAGCTCTTTCTTTGGGATTTTCTGCGCTCATCACAGCCATTAGGGCATTTGGAACTTGGACTTTTGCATTGTACGTAACCCGTAGTTGTGGACTATCTTGAATAGGAATCCAAGTACGCGTTAAAATGGCTTGCCCTTGAGTTAATAAAAAAGGATGTGTTTTATCTGCGGTTTGTTGTGGACTCAGCCATTGTAGGGCTTCTGTTTGATTGGTGGTTTCATAATAGATGGTTATAGCTTTAGTCTTTGGCTTTAGCTTAATATGCAAAGCTTGACCTAATTGTTGATCCATTCTACCTAGATGAAAGGTAGTTGGTGCTCCATCAATAGCTACTTTTTCAATGTTTAAAAATTTACTATCTAAAATAATCTCATTGGCTTCTTGATGCTCAATTTGATAGCTTACTTTTCCTTTAATGATTTGTTTGTCAAAATCAACAATGACATCTAAATCCATATGCTTAATTACTGCTTTATTGGGTTGAGCAAAAGAATGAAACTCTTCTACATATTTAGCAGAGACCTCTTCTTTTTGTTTAGTGGTGCAAGAAGAAAGGATAAGGATGGAAAAGAGTAAAAGGTAAATTGAGTTTTTCATTTGTATGGATATTAGGTGTTGAAGTTTTATATAGAATTGAGCAAAAGAAATTAAAATTCGAAAATGGAATTTCTATTATTGATTTTCGAAAAAAATAGTATTGTATTTAACTTACTAAAGTTAATGTAAAAACATCAAAGAACTTCATTGTTTTGTTTAAATTTGTGATAAATAAAAATCTCTTGAAGAGGTCGATCAAAATTGCAACATGATTAAACTAATAATTTTTGACTTTGATGATACGCTTTGCTTAAATCAAAAGGCATGTTATGATTTAGAGAATAGCATAGCGATGAAATTTGGTTTTCCTCCGATTGAAATGGCGGTACATCAATCTACTTGGGGTAAGCCATTGGCTGAGGTAATAGGGGAGCGGATTCCAGGAATAGATATTGATGGATTTCTTAAAGAACTAAAAATTCAATTGCCTATTTGGGCTGAACATCATAAAGTAGATCAAATTCCTTCTAAGAATTATGAGACTTTATCAAAGTTAAAATCTAAAGGCTATGACTTAGCCATATTAACTGCGCGTACTGTCAGTGAATCCTCTCATTTGTTTCGAAAAGATCATCCTTTAATGCAATATGTTAGTCGGTTTTATTATCAACAGGAAAACGGTTTTAAAAAGCCTGATCCAAGAGTTTTTGATGCCGTTTTGGAAGATTACAAAATGGATCCCTCTGCTATTATATATGTAGGTGATTCTGTGGGTGATGGTATCGCCTCAACTAAAGCAGGTATACAATTCATTGCTACCTTAGAAAGTGGAATGCGAAAAATTGAAGATTTTAGTGAATTGAAAGTAAAAGGATTTATTTCAGAATTAGAAGAGGTATTTAATTATCTATAATATTAATTATTTTAATAAGAATTGAAAAACTGCTTTTTTAATTTAAAAAATATGTATAAATTACAGCTTAATTAACCCCAAATTAATGCAGTTTTTTATTCCTTTAGGTTACACCTTTATTTGGTTTTTTATCCATTTCCTTCTTCAATTTTCTTCTTCTAAATATTTGAAAAAGAAGACACAGTGGAATAATTTTATAACAGCGCTTCACGCTTTTTTACTTCCTTTAATTACCCTAATCTATTTCCTAACTTTAGCTGATCCTTTGGGTTATGATTATTTGGTAGATGATGTTATTCGTCATTTTTTGGCAGCAGGTGTGGGGTTTTATATTTTCTCTACGATCAATTTATACCGAGTTGATAGGCAACCTGCTTTTGATATGATTTTTCATCACATCGTGGTAGGAGGATTTTTGTTTTATGCCTATTGTACGCCAGAATATCCTGCGTATTATGCATTGATTATTATTCCTCAATGTACCGCTTTTATTTATCACACTTATTTGATCTTGAAAGAAACGGAAGGAGTATCTGAAAATAAAATTGAAGCTTGGTATGAAGCTAATTTTTGGGGATGGATCATCATGCGATTTATTTTGCAAGGTATGATGACCGTTATGGCTTTTTATTATGAATTTACCTTGTTAAAATTAACCCTTCCCGTACGAATAATGACAATTATTGGCTTTTCATTTTCATATTATTTTAATCTACATTGGTTAATTATTTTATTGAAAAAAAGAAAACAAAAAAGACTATTAACATAAAGATACTTGCTTAAATGACCGACCCGAAAATTACAATAAGGACAAATGATCAACCTATTGTTGGTTCCAACTTTTTACCAATAATTAGAAAAAATGTTACGCTAAAATCACGTTATTTCTTTGCTCCGATTAATGCGGGTTTAGCGGATTCTTATGGAAACCCAACACCTGAGTTAATTTCTTTTCATGCCAAACGATCAGGAGAAGAAATCGGAGTCAATTATTTAGGTAATGTTTCTATTCATAAAGATTATGTTACTAATGATACGACCTTATTTGTAAGTGAAAATATGGATAACTGGCAGGGAATGACTCAATTGATTTCTAATTTGGGTAGCCTTCCTGGTGTACAAGTGGCCTGTTATAAGTCTAATTATAAATTGATTAGGAAATGGAAGAATAAAGACGACAATGCCTATATTCAATTTGCTCAAGAAGAAATCAATGCTTTATCCATAAAGGAGATTAATACATTAGTGCATCAGTTTGTTGACAGTGCAGTACGATTGATTGATTTAGGTTTTAAAGTAATCCAAATCCATGCAGGGCATGGTTATTTTTTATCTACATTTACCTCTCCTTTGTTTAATAAAAGATCGGATGAATATGGTAAAGATACCATGCTTGTTCTAAAGCGAATATTTGAAGGAATAAGAACAAAGGCAGGTAGTCAAGATTATATTTTGGATCTTCGTATTTCGATTTATGAACGTAGTTTAGATGAAGATACGCAAGCTAAAATTGAAAGTATAGAAAACCTTTATTCGCATGGCGCATTAGATATGTTAAGTCAAACGAATGGTTTGTATAACTTAAGTAAACGATTAATGTATCCGCATAAATCTTTTGGTCATTGTTTTATGAAACAACCAATTGCTCAATTAGCAAACCGTTTTCCAAATTTTATCTGGAATTTATGTGGAAATATTTGGGATTTGGATGATATCGAACAAAGTGATATTCCTCGAAATTTAACCTTCTCTATTGGGCGTTCTTTGTTGGCAGATGATGATTTTATTTCTAAAAACTTGGATCAGAAAAAAGATCAAGTCAATCGATGTAATTTTTGCAATAAATGTCATTATTATTCTATGGGCTTGCCAAATATTGCTTGCGGGGTTAACCCCAATTTATTTTAGAATGTATAAAAAAAAGCGTATTTGCCAAGAGACAAATACGCTAGAATATCTTTAATTCGTTTTTAGATTTTTTACTCCGAAAAATAAGTTTCTAAAACTATATTTAAGGTTTCCACAGAAAATGGTTTATTTATAAAACCAGAAATTTCTTCTATTTTTTCTGCTCTATCTTTATCGTCAGGATTGAGAGAAGTGGTCAGCATAATAAGTAAAATTTCAGACTGAATGGATTCGTCTAATTTTTTATACTCTTCTAAAAAATCCCATCCATTCATTCCGGGCATGTTAATATCTAAAAAGATAAGCTCAGGAAGTGGATCTCCATTTTCTGCGCAATTTCTTAGATATTCTAAGCCCTCGTCTCCACTTTCGCGAATGATGATATTATCCGTGCAATCGGCTTCACGAATAAATTTTTCATTCATGTAATTAGTGGGTTCATCATCATCAATTAATAATATGCCGGTGAGTTTAATTTTCTTCTTCAATAAGGTCATGTTCGTTGATTTTTGATGTTAAATTAATGGGTATAGTAAAATGAAAAGTACTGCCTACATTTAATTCAGATTCAATCCAAATATCTCCATTGTGCAAATCTACAATTTTTTTGCAATGAGCAAGTCCAATACCTGTACCTTCATATTTCTTTTTAGAATGTAACCGTTGGAAAATACCAAAGATTTTTTCTAGATATTTTTCTGGAATACCAATGCCATTGTCTTTGACTTTAAATAACCAATGATCGTTCATTTGGGTGGCAGAAATATGGATAATCGGATCAATATCTTTTTGCTTAAATTTTATGGCGTTGGATAGTAAATTTTGGAATAATTGACGTAACTCGGTAGAGTAAGCGACAAGGGTAGGTAATTCTTGATAATTTAATTGTGTATTATTTTCAGAAAACGCCGCATTCATATCCATTTCGAGTTGTTCTAGCAACTCATTACAATTGACTTTGGCCAATACTTTATTGCGACCAATTCTAGAATAATCTAGAAGTTCATGTATTAGTAACTGCATCCGTTGAGATGCCTGTAGGATAAAATGTAAATAATCTTTACCATTTTGATCTAGCTTATCATGATTTTCTTTTGCTAAAATTTTTGAAAAGCTGGTTACCGTGCGTAAAGGTTCCTGTAAATCATGCGAAGCAATATAATTGAATTGAATAAGCTCTTTATTTTTCTTTTCTAGTTCCACCATTTTAGCTTGTAATTCTCCTTGATGTAACCGCTCTAATTCATTCATTTTAGCCCGTAATTCTGCACGATAAAGGTCTAAATCTTGATTAAGATATAGTAAGCCTCCTAAGACACTTTTTTGCATGTCATCTTCCGTTTCTGCAATGATTTCTGGCGTAATGTTCGTACTCCCTTTGGATATGGCCATAATCTCACTAAAAACAAGCTCTAAAAATTTGTCGTTATTTTGATTGGAGGGCTTCATACATTTTTTTTAGTGCAGTATCTTCTAATTTATCCACAGAAAAGGAATTTATTCCTGTTCCATACATGACAAACCGTATAGCAGTATTAATTAAGAAGTTTTTACCTGTTATATAGGAAACATGAACGAATTTATCGTTAAATGCCTTAAAACGAAGGTTAATCGTACGTCGTGCTTCTGCTCCAGGCGGCAATGAATCTCTTAAATCTACAAGTAGACCTATGGTTTCTTTTCCTTCAGCTAATCGCTGCATTTCATCGAAAATAGTATTTAATGAAAAAGAAGTGATAATGGGCATCTCTAGCACACGAATAATATGATCTTCCATTAATGAAACACGTTGCTTTATTAAAGCGACTTCTTTAGGTGTACTATCCTCGTTATAAGGTTTTTTCTCAATCATTTTAGCATTTTGAATGAACAAAAATACGGAATTTTATTTAATAGTACTTTGTCGCACTAGAATTTTTCTCTGAAGTTGTTTAAAAAGTATGTTGCAAATTGAAGGTAAATGCTTGGTAGTCAAGACGAAGCTCTTTTTGAGTTTCATAGCCATAGCTACGAAAAGAAAAAAAGCTGAAGTATTTGGCTATCAATGATTTGCCTGTAGATCGTAAGATACTTTTTAAACAACTTCTCTAGCTAAAATCTAATTTGTTTAATATTGATAGTTAATTAAATGTAAAAAGTCGAGTAATGACCTTATTTATAAAGAATTATAACCTTTGGAGAATCAAAGTCGTTTAATGACCTTTAATTTACATGGAAAAAATTAAAAACGTGTATCTTGGGGCGAGTAAATTAATCCAAAATAAATTTTATGAAACAATTATTGGCCATTTTATTATTAACAATTCCTACCTTATTTTTTATTTCTTCTTGTGATAAAGAGGAAGATAAAGTGTATGATTATGAAATCATGATTATGTCCCCAAATAATCTTGATAAAAATGTAGGTGATAGTATACACCTTCACATTAATTTTGAAAGTAAAACAATGGAACCCGTACATCATATTAAAGTGAGAATTTACAATGAAAGTACGGGAGTGGAAGTATATAATGCACCAAGCGAAGCGCATGTCCATGAAATGGATGGTTATATTGAACACCATGCAGATTTCTTTTTAAATAATGACAATGGAGTAGATGCGGACTCTGATTGGATTTTAGAAGCCAGAGTTTGGGGCCACGATGCTGGAGCGGAAGAGGTCATGGATACCTTGAAATTTCATGTGCATCCTTAATGAAATATTAATTTTTAAAAGCGCTTTGACTAAATCAAGGCGCTTTTTTTATTGGCTATAGTCATTCTCCGTTATTATCATTATATTAGAATAAATATATGGTATGAAAATTAAAGGTTCTATTCTTATCAATCAATCTAGAGATATCGTTGTCCGTCTTTTTGCAAATCCAAACTACTTAAAGGAATACCAAGATGGATTTATAAAAAAGGATTTGATAGAAGGACAAGAAGGAGAAGCGGGAGCGGTTTCTATGATGTATTATCAGCATGGCAAACATAAAATGGAATTGCAAGAAACAATTACTCAAAATAAGCTTCCAGATACATTTGAAGCAAGCTATTATCATGAACATATGGATAATACCATGAAATGCACTTTCATTGCGGTTGACGAACAAACCACTAGGTACGAATATGAATATGAATACACGCGAATCAATTGGATAATGCCTAAGTTGATCGCGATTTTTTTCCCGAGTATGTATCGTAAGCCTGCCGAAAAATGGCTCAAACAATTTAAAGAATTTGTCGAAAAAGAATAAATTGTGCTTTAATTTTTAATGAACTTCTAGAACCAATTTTTCTAGTTATTAAAATAATGGCTTTTTTGAAAAATGCATTACCTCATAAAACTACAAATCGATTTGCCCAAAGTAAACGAGTAGCCTCTTTTATTTGGCTAGGAATTATCCTCTTTTTTCTGATCTTTTTTATTATAAATCCTAGTTATCTTTCTCCAGAATATTTAGCATCTATTACGGAAGATGGAGGTGTTGGATATTTATGGCTTTTCTTCTTTATTAATTTGATTAGAGGTTTTTTCCTTATTCCAAGCACTCCCTTTTTATTGGGTGGCGCTTTATTGTTTCCCAATAAATTAGTCCTCGTATTTTTAATCGCTATGGTCGGTGTTCTCTTTTCTGCCACTGCACTTTATTTCTTTGCAGAGTGGATTGGTATTGATGATTATTTAGAAAAAAAATATCCGAAACAAATTACCTTATGGAAAACACGTCTACAAACTAAAAAGTCTATGCTCTTGGTTTTTGCGTGGTCATTTTTCCCATTAGTTCCTACCGATCTTATATGTTATGTCGCAGGTTTAGTTAAAATGCCTTATCGTTATTTAATGATCGGAATCATCTTAGGTGAAGGTATACTGTTTTCCATTTATTTATATTTAGGCGTTCAATTCTTTTTGTAAAACCCTTTTCCATTTTAAATAAATACTAACTAAAAGTCTCCGCTAAATAAGAATTCCTTAACAAAATATTCAGCTTTTTAGTATTACCTTTCTGAAATAAATGAATCCTTATTTTATTAAACCCATACTATGAGACCTTATGTTTTAGTTTTCCTATTTATAGGGATCGGTTTGATTGGATGTTCCCAACCTCAAGACCAAGATCAACAACTCCTCTTAATAAACGAAGTGGTAAAAACAGTTAATCAAAATCAAATCAATCCTCGCCCTTTGGATGATCAATTATCTAATGATATGTTTTTCAAATACCTTGAAATCATTGATCCTAATAAAATATTTTTTACCCAAAAAGACATTCAACAACTTACCTCATTTAAAACCAAAATTGATGATCAACTCCTAAATGGGGAATTGACGTTTTATCATAAAACACAACAACTTCTTCAGGCAGGAATCGAAAATGCAGAAGCCTTTTTAAGAATTACTTTTGATGGAAAATTGGATTTAAATAAAGAAGAAAATCTAGAAACAGATCCTAAGAAAAGAGCCTTTCCTAAAGATGAAGAAGCCATGGCTGATTTGTGGAAACGTAGAATAAAATTGAAAATATTAGAAGAATATTTTATTGAACAAAAACTACATCCAAACTTTACTTCAGATCAATTGATGAAGATCGCAAAAGAACGAGCCCAACAATTATTGACTTCCCAAATAAAAAAAACGCAAAGAATCGATAAGGAAACCCGCTTTGGAGAATACGTAAATGCTTTTCTAAAAGTGCATGATTTTCAATCCACTTTTATGCTCCCAAAAGAAAAAGAAGTTTGGCAAACTGAAATCGATCGAAGTTTAATTGGTATTGGAGTAAGAATAAAAATTGAAAATGATTATCCAGTCGTAGAAGAAATAATTGTTGGCGGTCCAGCTTGGAAATCTAAATTTTTTGCAGAAGGTGATGTGATCCTTGAAGTTGGACAAGGTGCTGAAATAAAAAAAGCAGTAGTTGGAATGTCCATGCTTGAAGTGATCTCTTTATTAAAAGGAAAAAAAGATTCAGAGGTTCGTCTTGCACTACGTAAAAGTGGAGGATATATTAAAGAGGTTTCATTGATTCGGAAACCCATTGAACTAGAACAAACTACTGGATATGTGTTGCAATATAACAATCAGGAAAAAGTAGGTTATCTTCGTTTACCTCGTTTTTATGGAGGAGAAGAGGGCTGTGCTCAACATGTGTTGAATTATTTAAAGGCCTTCAAAGAAGCCCAAGTCAATGGTGTAGTTTTTGATCTTAGAAATAACAAAGGCGGTCGAGCCAATGAAGCGAGAAATATAATTAGCTATTTTTTAGAGGACGGTGTTCTTATGCAAATGCAAAAAGGAGACGAAGAACCACGAATTTTTGAATCTCAACATTCAAAAGCTGTTTATGATGGTCATTTAGTCGTATTGGTCAATTCTAATAGTGGTTCTGCTTCGGAGTTATTTTCTGGGACTATGCAAGATTATCAGCGTGGACTAATTATAGGAAGTGAGGCGACTTTTGGTAAAGGTTCCATTCAACGATTTTATAAAATTCATAATCAAGAAGAAGGAAAACTCTTAGGAGAAATCAAATTGACCATTGGACGGTTTTTTACTGCTTCTGGACGATCACCACAATATAATGGTATAAGCTCGGACCTTGTTTTACCAGATAAAAATACGGGGTTGATTACGGGAGAGCGGCAATATAAGTACGCTATGGCCGCGAAAAATTTATCGATAAAAGAAGTGACTCAAAAAGTTCGAAAAGTGAAAAATGAATCTGAAATTATAGCATCAAGCGTAAAAAGAATAAATTTAGGAGAAAGTATATTTAATTTGGAATTAGAAAAATCCATACTTGCTCAACGCGCCTTAAAAGAAACAAAAATTAGTCTAAATCAAGAAGCCTTTTTTAAAAGAAAGGAACGAATTGCATCTTCCTTACGTCGAACAGGACGCTATATATTTGATCAAAAGGATTTAAAGGTTGATGATGTGGTCATTCCTAATGGAGAAGCAGAAAAAGTGCGTGCTATTCGAAATAAAAGAGACATTCAGCAAGACCCTTATATTTTTGAATCCTATCAAATTATGCAAGATATGTTTCAGATCGGTTAAATTTAATCAAGCTATTTCTATTGAATTTTAAACAATAATATTTTATCAATGATCCCATTACTCAAGTCAAAAAATAAATGGAAGGAGTTAATTATTTTATTAACCTTTACCTTGTTCTGTTTTTCTATCTCAATCTTTAGAGCCGATTATACCAATTCAAGAATGTTCTTGTTTTTGAATTGGAATTTATTTCTTGCAGGTATACCTTGGGCATTAAGTACACTATCTGTTTTGTATCCGAGTCTAGGAAAAGATAAACGAACCACTTTTATTATTTTAACTGCTTGGCTTTTATTTTTTCCCAATGCGCCCTACATATTGACTGATCTTTTTCATCTTAAACATAACTTAGCTATGCCGATATGGTTTGATTTAGTACTTGTCTTATCTTTTGCTTGGACTGGATTATTATTTGGGATTCTTAGTTTATTAGATATTGAAAAAAATCTCCGTAACTTTATGTCTGCTCGTTGGACGAGCCTGCTTATTGTTGCTATTTTATTTGTAAGCAGTTTTGGTGTTTATATTGGTAGATATTTAAGATGGAATAGTTGGGATGTATTACAATCACCATTTGCTTTATTTTACGATTTAAGTGATCGAATTATTCATCCCTTTGCTCATCCAAGAACTTGGGGAATGACCATACTCTTTGGCCTATTATTGAATATGATTTTTTGGTCATTAAAATTATTACTTCAAAAACGGAACGTTTGAAATTAGAAAATCAACAAATACGATTGAGAGATTGGGAGATACATGACTTGCCCATTTATGAAAAATGGAATCTAGGTTATCATAAGTGGATGGATTATAATGGGCCTTATTATGCCAAAATGACGGCTGAAGAAGTCGCTAGCTCGATGGATCAATTAGGCGAGAGAATCATGCAAAATAATTGGCCTTCATTACGAACGCGTTTAGTTATTGCAGATAAACTAACCAATCAATTATTAGGTGCAGTGAATTGGTATTGGGTTAGCGAGGAAACGGATTGGATGGCATTAGGTATTGTTTTATATGATGAAAAATATTGGGGAAAAAATCTAGGTTATGAAGCCCTACAATTGTGGATAAATTACTTGTTCAATAATAACGAAAAATTAGTGCGTTTAGATTTACGTACTTGGTCGGGACATCATGGTATGATGAAATTAGCGACAAAGCTTGGTTTCAAAGAAGAAGCACGTTTTAGAAAAGCACGGGTGGTGAAAGGCAAATATTATGATAGTATTGGCATGGGTATTTTAAGAGAGGAATGGGAGCAACAGTCTAAATGATCCAATATGAAAAGCATTATTAAATCACTTTTACTTTTTGTTGATTAAAGTTATTATTCTCATTAAATACAGTTGAAAATTCAAGCTTCAATTCGTACCTTTCCCTTATTAATTAAAATTTGATCAATGAAGTTTGACCTAACAAACCCTTGGCACCGAGTTCCAATTGGTGAAGAAGCACCTAGTATTGTAACAGCCATAATTGAAATCCCCAAAAACACGAGAGCAAAATATGAAATAGATAAAGAAACGGGAATGCTCAAATTAGACCGTGTACTTTTTTCATCTATGTATTATCCCGCCAATTACGGTTTTATACCACAAACCTATTGTGATGATAAAGATCCACTTGATATCTTGGTTTTATCTCAAATTACTTTAGTCCCTTTATGTTTAGTAGAAGCCAAAGTTATTGGAGTGATGCGCATGAAAGATGTTGGAGAAGCAGATGATAAAATTATTGCTGTAGCTAAAAATGATATGAGTGTCAATCATCTCAATGACCTTAGTGAATTGCCAGACCATTTTCTCAATGAATTGCGTAATTTTTTCGAAGATTATAAAAAATTAGAACATAAAACAGTGGAAGTAACCAAGTTTCAACAAGCAGATGTAGCTAAAGAAATTGTTTTACAAAGTATGATCGATTACAAAACATTATTAAAGGAAAGCTAAATGGAAATTCGCAATTTGAATGGTATACCCATTGAAGAAATTGTAAGCTCAATGCTCGAAGCTTTTGAAGGCTATTTTGTTAAAATGCCAGAAAGCGTAGCGTTTTGGAAAAATAGATACCATGCGGCTCGGGTAGATTGGAATTTATCTTTTGGGGTATTTGATGAAAAAAAAATAGTAGCTTTTATCATTAATGGAATTGATTTTAAAAATAATAAATTGACGGCCTTTAATACGGGAACAGGAGTGATTGAAGCCTATCGAGGAAATCAATGGGTAGACAAATTGTATGAATTCGCTATCCCCAAATTAAAAGAACGTAGAATTGAACAATGCCAATTGGAAGTGATTCAAGAAAATAAAAGAGCAGTCCGAGTGTATGAGCGTATAGGCTTTGCTATTACTAAAAAATTAAACGGGTATACTGGAGATATTGTTAGTCAAAATCTAAATGTTAATATAGAGCCCGTATCGTTAAAAGAGATTGCTAAAAAATTTCCTTTTCCTAAATCTTCTTATTCTTGGGATCATGTAGATGCTGCTTTAGAAAGGGCAGGAGCCATCTATACACACTATGTAGTAGTGAAAAACACAGGACGTGTTATAGGTTATTTTTCTATAAAACCTGAAAGCGGTTATCTCGCTCAATTTGAATATGTAGAAAATAATTTCCCTTTTTTATTAGAAGGTATTCATCAAGTACAATCCCAGGTTAGAATTGTAAATGTGGATGCTTCAGAAGAGCAACGAATACAACACTTACTTGATTTTGATTTTGAAAATACCATTAATCAATATGAAATGGAACGTTCATTAAATTAATTTACTTCACATAGTATGGATTATAAAGAAATAAACAAAAAACTCTGGAATAACAAGGTAGATATACATTATGATTCTGAGTTTTATGATAATGAAAATTTCCTAAAAGGAAAATCTTCCTTAAATGAAATTGAACTTGCCTTTATGAAGAATTTGAAAGGTAAGAAAGTATTACATCTCCAATGTCATTTTGGTCAAGATAGCATCTCTATGTCAAAATTAGGCGCGGAAGTTACTGGGGTCGACTTGTCTGATAAAGCAATTGAAAAGGGTAGAGCCTTAGCTCAAGAAATGAGAGTAGATACCCAATTTATATGTAGTGATATATATGATTTGCCTAATCATTTGGAAGGGAAATTTGATTTTGTATTTACGAGTTATGGAACCATTGGTTGGCTTCCTGATCTTGATCAATGGGCAAAAGTAATCACTCACTTTCTTAAGCCTGAAGGGGAATTTTTAATCGTCGAATTTCATCCTTTTATTTGGATGTATGATGATGATTTTAAAGGAGTTAATTATACTTATTTTAATTCTGGTCCCATAAAAGAAGAAGAAGAAGGTACGTATGCCGAGAAAGATGCAGACCTTAAACAAGAGTTTGTTTGCTGGAATCATGGCTTAAGTGAAGTGATGACCCATCTACTAAATAATGAGATGGAAATTACCCATTTTTCAGAGTATAATTATTCTCCTTATAATTGTTTTAATCAAACAATAGAATTTGAACCTGGGAAGTTTCGAATTGAACCTTTTGGTGATAAAGTCCCCCTTGTTTATGCTCTAAGTGCCCAAAAGAAAACCTAAGCGATGTTGAATGAAGAAACCTTTTTAGCCCAATGGATGCCTATTGAAATTGCCCTATTTCCAACCTTCATTCGCGATCGAATGGGATTGGATTTTGTGAAGGAAAAAATAAAAAAACAACTTCAATATACTTATCTGAATTTGACGGATGCCACACGCTATCAAGCGTTTTTAGATTTTGCAAAGGTAGAAGGCGCTTCTTTAGTGGATTATCAAGCGAAAATAATTGAAACGCCTTATGGCGCACTCATTGTTTCTCTTCGATATATTGGTGGCGATTTAAATAAACCAGCCATATTTATTGATCATCAATCTTTTGAAATTAAAGATCAAAGTCAAGTAGAAGTAATTGGCAATTTATTAAAAAAAGCATATGGCGTATTTAAACCGCAGCGCGTTCGATGGTATGTAAAAGAACAAAATGAAGCATTATGTACCACGAATAACTGGATGGCTGATATTGTCTATATCGGTCAATTTTTAGATGAAATAAAACAACATCCTTTACCACCACATTTTGAAGAGATTTCTATACGGTTGGCTAAGGATGTATCCTGGTATTCACGTTATGAAAAGGAAGATCAACAATTAAAAGAAGATTGGCCAGCATTTGTGGAAATGGGACAATTAGAATCTAAAGATTCTTTAATCGAGTTAAAAGAAAAGAACTTCCTTTTTGAAATTATGAAATCGAATGAGATCATCGGTATTCTAGCAGTAGAAAAAGAAGATAATCGATTTATGAATGGCTATACGATCTATGAAGAGTTTTTATGGAAAAAATATAGAGGAAAAGGATTGGCAAAGGCCGCTCAACGTCATTTGGCAGAAGTTTTACCTCATGCGGATAATGAAATGTTATTAGGCACGATTCACCATGACAATCAGCCTTCCATTAAAACAGCCTTGGGCACAGGTAGAAAATTGGCAGGAATGTATATCTTTGCTGCCATTCAATAAACAGAATTAAATATGGATCGTAAAACTTTCATTCCTTTTGATCAAACAGTAGATAATTCAATTGATTTCATGTTAGGCATTTTTGAAGATGCGCGCATCACAACTTTACAACGAATAGAGAAACTTTCTGTAGAGGCATTGCATTGGCAAGTAGCAGAAGGATGGAATACCATAAGCGCTTTGTTAGAACACATCGTTTCCGCTGAAAAATATTTTCGCATTGCTTTTATTGGAGAACGTGAACCTACCAAAGAGGAAAAAGAAGACATTATTCCTGGCTTGGAAATGGGCAAATATATTCCTCAATTGATAAGTGATCAACCCGTAGCATATTACATGGATAAATTAGCTTCATCAAGAGCTGCGTTATTAGAAGCAATGAAAGGAGTGACTAAAGAAAGTTTTCATCGAAAGCGTAAAGGATATCATCCAGAGACGGGTTTTAATTTGGCTTGGGCTTTGTATCATCTAGCGGAAGATGAAGTGCATCATAGAGGACAAATTTCAATCATTCACAAATTGTATTTGAAACAAAAGACAGAAATTTAATCTTATGGAAGAAATAGAAAATACGGAACTAGACGGTAGAAAACAAGCGGATGTCGCTGTCGGCCAATTTGTAGCTATCGTTTTAAAAAAGGATCAACGATCTGGAACATTGACCGAAGGGATTATTAAACGTATTCTTACTAAAGCGCCTAAGCATACCCACGGAATAAAAGTTATGCTTGATTCAGGTGAAGTAGGACGTGTAAAAAAGATCTTTGTTGAAGAAGAATAAATATGTTATTTTCAGAAAACGAAATTCGGAATATTTTAAATGAAAAATATCAATTAACTGGTGAAATAAAAGCTTTACCAGGCTATGATGATATTAATTTTAAAATAAGCACAAAAACCGGCACTTTTTTATTGAAAATAAGTGCTAAAGGAACGAATCAAAAGGAAATCGAATTTCAACAGGCTTTATTAAATCATTTAAATAGTTTGGATTTCAATCTTGAAGTCCCCGCCGTAGTGCAAACGCGTAATGGAAATGATTTTAGCTATGTTAAATGTGCAGCGAAAGCATCTTATATCGTTCGGATGCAAACATGGATTGAAGGTCGCCTTTGGAATCATGTCAATCCAATTAGTCCGCAATTATTGGAAAGCCTTGGGGAAAAATCAGGTGTATTAACCCAAGTATTATTTGATTTGAAAATTCCAAATGCTGATCGTTTTCTTGATTGGGATTTAGCGAATATTCAATGGACTAAAGATCATCTTTCTCTTTTCGAAGGAAAACGAAAAAAGATGCTTGCTTTCTTTCATGCCGAATACGAAAATATTCGAGCGATACATCAAGGTTTAAGAAAATCTATTATACATAGTGATGTCAATGATTTTAATATTATTGTCAATCATGATCTAGCAAATCCAAAAGTAAAAGGGATCATTGATTTTGGTGATGCAGTACTTACACAAACCATTAACGATTTAGCAATAACCCTGGCTTATGCCATTATGGATCAACCTGATCCACTGTTTGCTTGTGATCTTTTGATCAAAGCCTATCATCAACAATTTGCATTTAATGAAAATGAACTTCAATGTCTATATGCATTAATTGCTATGCGTTTAGTGACTACCGTAACCCAAGCGGCTATAAATAGAAAAGTGCAACCCAATAAAGCCTATTTGTTTGTAAGCGAAAAACCAGCTTGGGCAGCCTTGGAAAAATGGTATGAAATAAATAAAGACTTGGCCTATTATAATTTCCGCTCTTCTTGTGGAATGACTATTCACCCAATGCAAAATAAGTTTGAAGATTGGGCAAAAGAGCAAAATGTTTGTGTTGGCGATTTATTTGAAAAAGAAAATACAAAAGCACTATGTCCTCTAGATTTGTCCGTCTCAAGTACTTGGTTGGGACATGAATCGGCTTATTCCAATGATCATTTTTTTGAATATAAACTTAAAGAAAAACAAGCCGAAAATCCTGATCGAATCTTAGCAGGTGGTTATCTTGAACCCAGAATTTTATATACCACAGATGCTTATCTAAAAGATGGTTTTCATCGAAAAGAACGAAGAAGTATTCATTTGGGTTTAGATTTTTGGTTAGATGCAGGAACCCCTGTTCGAAGCCTTTTTGATGGAGAAGTTTTTAGTGTTTTTGACAATGAAGGAGATAAGGATTATGGGCCTACGATTATCCTGAAACATACTATAGATGCCAAGCTAACTTTTTATTCTTTATATGGGCATTTAAGTAAGTCAAGTCTAATATTATCCGTAGGAACTCTAGTAAAAAAAGGAACGGTCATTGGTACGCTTGGGAATAAAAATGAAAATGGAAATTGGATACCTCATCTTCATTTTCAATTGATGCTTGACCTATTAGGAAATACCCATGATTTTCCTGGAGTGGCCTTTCCTTCAGAACGAAAAGTGTGGGCAGGTATTTGTCCAGATCCGAATTTATTATTTAAAGAGAAAGGGCTATTCCCCGATTTAAAATTAGATAAAGAAGCGATGCTTGATTTTAGAAACAAGCATTTGGGCAAAGGCATGAGTTTGTCTTATAATGATCCTTTGCACATTGTAAGAGGCACTGGAGTGTATCTGATTGATGCTTTGGGTAGATCCTATTTGGATACGGTAAATAATGTAGCCCATGTGGGCCATGAACATCCTGATGTGGTCAAAGCAGGGCAAGAGCAAATGGCGGTGCTCAACACGAATTCAAGATATTTACATCAAAATATTTTAGATTTTGCGAAAGCCCTTTTAGCTACTTTTCCTCCTGAACTTTCTGTCGTTCATTTTGTCAATTCAGGAAGTGAAGCGAATGAGTTAGCTATGCGAATGGCGAAAACAGTGACTAAGCAAAAAGATATGATTGCTTTAGAAATTGGTTATCATGGAAACACCAATGCATGTATTGAAGTGAGTTCCTATAAATTTGAAGGAAAAGGAGGTGAGGGAAAACCTAAACACACCCATATTGTGCCACTCCCAGATACTTTTCGGGGAAAATATCAAGGAGAAAATACAGGTGTCAAATATGCAAAACATGTGGAAGATATTATTCAATCTTTGGCTAAAGAAGGAAAAGCTCCAGCAGGCTTTATTGTAGAAAGTATTGTTAGTTGTGGAGGACAAATTGAATTACCTAAAGACTTCTTGAAGCAAAGTTTTGAGGCAGTGAAAAATGCAGGCGGTTTATGTATCGCTGATGAAGTTCAAACGGGTGTAGGTCGAGTTGGCCATCATTTTTGGGCTTTTGAAATGCACGAAGTAATACCAGATATAGTTACTATTGGAAAACCGATTGGAAATGGACATCCTTTGGCAGCGGTAGTTTGTACAGAAAAAGTAGCCAACGATTTTGCGAATGGAATGGAGTTTTTTAATACCTTTGGTGGAAACCCTGTTTCTTGTGCTATTGGAACCGCAGTATTGAATGTAGTAAAAGATGAAGCGTTACAAGCGAATGCTTTATCAATAGGTACTTATTTGAAGGAAGCATTAAGCCAGTTGAAAAAAGATTTTCCTATCATTGGACAAGTGAGAGGGCAAGGGCTATTTTTAGGTTTTGAATTGGTAGATGAAGCTAAACAACCTTTAGCAAAAGAAACGGCCTATTTAGCCAAACGAATGAAAGAAAAGGGGGTTTTAATGAGTGTCGATGGTATGGATCATAATGTGATTAAAATTAAACCACCTATTGTTTTTAATCAATCCAATGCAGAAGAACTTATTTCGAAATTGACGCTTGTTTTTAAGGAAGATTTTTTATCAAAATAAATGAAAATTAAATAGTGAAAATCAGTGGATTTACAATGGTGCGTAACGGAGGGAAATACTACTTTCCAATCAAAGAATCCATTCTTTCCATACTTCCTATTGTAGATGAATTTATTGTGGCTTTGGGTAAAGGTGATCCTAATGATAATACTCTAGAACAAATAGAATCGATTCAGTCTCCAAAAATTAAAATTATACCTCGAATTTGGAATGAAGAAGATTTTAAGGATGGGAAAATACTACGAAAAGAAACCAACTTTGCCTTATCTCAATGTACAGGAGATTGGTGTTTTTACCTGCAAGCGGATGAAGTTATTCATGAAGAAAATTTGGCTGTGATCCAAGAGGCTTGTCAGACGCATTTGAATGATGATAGGGTAGATGGTTTGTTATTTAATTATTATCATTTTTGGGGCGATTATGCGCATTATCTTCCTTTTCATGGCTGGTATCGAAATGAGATTCGGTTGATTAAAAATAATAGAAATATTGCGTCTTATAGAGATGCCCAATCTTTTCGTCACAAAGACAATTCAAAACTTACAGTGAAAGCAATAAATGCTTGGGTGTACCATTATGGTTGGGTGCGTCCTCCCGAATTGATGCAATCAAAGAAAAAAGAACATGATAGTTGGCATTGGGGAAAGGAGGCAATGGATACGTTATATGGAAAATTAGCCAATCAATTTGATTATGGCCCTTTGGGGAAAATACCCCTTTTTAAAGGAACACACCCAAAGGTGATGGATGAATTTATTCGCAATATCTCTTGGAAGGACACCTTAAATTATGGGAAAAAACATAAAAAAATAGCTCGAAAAAAGAATCGACATGAACGAATCAAATATCGATTATTAAGTAGTTTTGAAAATCGTTTTTTAGGAGGGAAAGAGCTATTCGGTTTTAAAAACTGGAATCTTTTGAAATAAATTAATATTTGGGGAACGTTCATTGCTTTTCTAAGGTTTTAATTAAGTAGAAATTGAGCGCTTTATGTATGAAGTTATACCTATTGAGAAACCATATATTTCGGATTTAGTCAATTATTGGCACCATGCGGATGAAGATTATTTGCGATTTTTAGGTGCGGATATTTTAAAATTACCAGCACCCAATGACTTAAAGCGAATGCTGAATAATCAAATCAATACTCCATTTGATCAAAAAAAGGCTTTCGCTACCATTTGGCTCGAAAATGGAAAGGCCATTGGCCATTCGAACGTGAACAAAATTGAATTTGGTAAAGAAGCCTATATGCATCTTCATTTATGGTATCCAGATCAAAGAAGAAAAGGAGTAGGTAGCCAATTAATTAAGCAATCCATTCGATTATTTTTTGAAAAATTAGAGTTAGAAACATTATATTGTGAACCTAATGCCTTTAATGATGCCCCAAATAAGACTTTAGCTAAAATCGGCTTTGAATTCATCAAAGCTTATCGTACAATCCCGGGAGCTATTAATTTTGAACAAGAGGTAAAACGATGGAAATTATCTAAATCTAATTTTCAGAAATTATTTTAATCACTATTGAAAATCACCTAGCTTAAATCATACGCAATGCTTAAAATTAGAATGTACGATGAACAGGATTGGAAACGTTGTTGTGAAATTCACGATGCCGCACGTATTGATGAATTGACAGGTTCAGTAGATTTAGGTGCCTTTTTAACCCTAGAACAAACCGCAAAGAATGAAGGACTTTTTGATGGAGAATTATGGGTAGCTTGTTATCCAGAAAAAGTTGTCGGTTTTGTAGCTTTTGATCCTGATGAAATTACTTGGTTATATGTTGATCCAAAGTACTATAGAAAGGGCATTGGCCGAAACTTAGTTAAATTTGCCATAGAACGATGTGATAACACGATTGGTATTGAAGTATTAACAGGAAATACGCCTGCATTAAAATTATATCAAGATCTTGGCTTTGAAATCAAAGAAAAACGCGCCGGTCATTTAGAAGGAAATGAACTCTATCCAGCCGAAGGTTATATTATGGAATTAAAAAAATAATTCCTTGTAGTTCAACTGACAGTTATTGAAAATAAAAATTGTAAATTTGTGATATTATTTTATTCAAAAATATCACATGAATAATAAACATCAAGAAGTCCAAAATTACTACGGAAAAGAATTAAGTCAAACCGCTGATTTAAAAACCAATGCTTGTTGTACCTTAAGTCCTCCACCTCAAAAAATTCGTGAAGCCCTCACTTTAATACACGATGAAGTCATTGAAAAATATTATGGTTGTGGATTAACCATTCCTAATGAATTGGAAGGATTAAAGATATTAGATTTAGGTTCGGGTAGTGGGAGAGATTGTTATATTGCTTCCAAATTAGTAGGGCAGAATGGATCAGTGGTTGGTATTGATATGACGGATGAACAGTTGGATGTAGCAAATAAGCACATTGATTATCATACCGAAGCTTTTGGATATTCAAAATCAAATGTCCGTTTCGTAAAAGGAAATATAGAAAGCTTAGATCAATTAAATCTTTCTCCAGAGAGTTTCGATTTGATTATTTCTAATTGTGTGATTAATCTTGCCACAGATAAAAAGAAGGTGCTTCGAGACGCCTATAATTTATTGAAACCTGGAGGAGAAATTTATTTCAGTGATGTATATTGCGATCGTAGAATAGGCCAAGAATTACAAGATGATCCTGTACTTTGGGGAGAATGCTTAAGTGGAGCTTTATATTGGAATGATTTTTTAAAGTTTGCTCGATCCGCTGGTTTTACTGATCCTAGAAGCGTGAGTAATCAACCGATTACTATTGATAATGAAGAAATAAAGGCAAAGCTTGGCGATATTCAATTCTTCTCTGTAACCTATCGCTTATTTAAAATTGATGGTTTGGAAGAGGATTGTGAAGATTATGGACAAGCTTTGAAATACCTAGGAAAGATAGAAGGTAAACCCAATGGTTTTGACTTAGACGATCATCATTATTTCCCTACCGGTAAGGTCATGCCCGTTTGTGGTAATACCTACAAAATGCTAAAGGATACTCGATTTGAAAAGCATTTTACCTTTTATGGTGATTTTAGTACCCATTATGGAATTTATGAAGGATGTGGCGGAGCTATGCCATTTAGCCTAAATGAAACAGACGGAGAAGCTTCTTGTTGTTAATTTTTATTTAGAAAGAAAAAATGATAATCTTGAATTTAAATTACCTTAATGCCTGATTGTTCTACATTGCCTAAATCTTCCATCGCTTCTATTTTAAAGATTTATGGAATAAAAGAAGCCTTTTCTCATTCTTTACTTAGTGGAGGATCTGAAAATACGAATTTTCTAATTGAAGGCCATCAAAAAAAATGGGTGCTTACCATTTGTGAACAAAAAACGTTAGAAGAAGCACAAAGATTAACCGCTTTATTGTCTTTTTTAGAAAAAAATAATTATCGTACTTCTACCATTTTTCCTACTGTAGAACACCAACAGGTTTCTATTTTTGACGGGAAACCTGTCATGCTAAAATCTTATTTAGAAGGAAATATTGATAACGATCTAAATGTAGGTGTTTTAGTGCAAATAGGAAAAGCCTTGGCTGAATTGAATCAACTTCAAGCCCCTGATTTTTTGCCTAAACATTGTGCTTATGGCGAACAGATTTTTGATCAAAAACTGATGGAAGGAATAAAACCTACCTTTTTAAATTGGTTGAAACCTATTCAAGCTTTAATAGAACCCATCTTTAATGAAGATTTGCCTCGAGGTTTGATCCATTCTGATTTATTTTTCAGTAATGTGATTGTACGTCAAGATGAATTAGTGGCTATTATGGACTTTGAGGAAGCCTGTGAATCCTATAGAATGTTTGATTTGGGAATGGCTATCACGGGCCTATGCTCCTTAAATGGAAGCTTTGACAAAGGAAAAATCGGCGCATTAATTCAAGGATATCAACAAGTTCTCCTATTAACCCAAAAGGAGAAAGAGAGGCTTCCTATTTTTGTGATTTATGCAGCAACCACCACCGCATTTTGGCGATATCGTCAATTTAACATTGTAAAACCAGATCCTGCGCAAAAGAAGAGGTATCAAGAAATGGTTGATTTGGTTGAGGAAGTTTTAGCAATGCCTAAAACTGCTTTTACCAAATGGTATTAGTCGATTAGCCTTATTTTTTACCTCGTATGGTTCGTACCACTAAGATGAGTACAATAGAACCAACCGTAGCAGAAACAATAGTACCTAAAAAGGAGGCAGGAAGCGAAACGCCAAAAGTATCAGAAAGAATTTTGCTGATACCTTGTCCTGGTGTAATTCCAATAAGGTTAAAGAGGAAACCACCAACTACAGCGCCAGCAATACCTAGTAAAGAATTGACTAAAAGACCCGCATCTGATCCTTTCATTAATTTGGTAGCAATAGTTCCTGCTATAGCTCCCATTACAAACATGACAATGATATTCCAAATGTCCATAAGATTATAGATTTTAATTGACTGGAAAGGTAGAATTTTTGCCTTGTTTCTCCAAAGAAAGCTACTAATTTTAATTCGGATTGTTTAAATAAGAAATAGGGTATTCCCATGATTTTCGTGTCATGTAGACAGAAAAAGAATAGGTGAAATAAATATTTTAGTTACCTTTATGTTCCTAAATCGAACTATTAAAAAAACACATAAATCTCTTTGTTTAAATAAAAGAAGTGACATTTTCTTCTTTGTAAATTCCTAAAACATGAATCAAAAACTACTTTTAACTTTAATTACTTCCTTGCTTTGTCTTGGCTTTTTGCAGGCACAACCAGGGAACATGAACTGTGGCGTTTGTGTGGTAGATACCGACTGCCCAACACTTCAACCAGATGGTGGGATTTGTCCTGCGATCATTCCAGATGCACAGATTGGTGTAGCTTATAATTTTCCAGTTACTTTTTATATGCCAGAAGTATTATCTGTTACGGAGCCAATTGAAACCGATGTTCGATTAGATAATGTGGAAATTGTAGAACTTATCAATTTACCCGCAGGATTAGAATGGGAATGTAATTTTAATGATTGTATATATGAGCCATCAAGCAATCCACCAACAAGTGAACTAGGTTGTGTAACCATTTGTGGTACACCTAATGCAGCACCTGGAGTTTATTCGATTAATATTCGATTATTAGCGGATGTATTTGTGATTGCAGCGGGTATTAGCTTGGCAGATCAAGAGCAATTTTATACCGTAGAAGTTACTGTACTTCCTCCCAATGTACCTATTGGATTTAATGAAATTACGGGTTGTGGCAATTTAAGTGATACGCTGACCGCTTTATTAGATTTCAACCCTGACCAACCTACAGAATGGAATTGGAATTTAGGCAATGGCCAAACAGGAACAGGAAATGAAATCATTTCAAATTATACCAATGCTGGAAGTTATGATGCGGTGTTAGAAACTACCGTTTATGATTATGTAGTAACTGATTTTTGTATTACTTCTATCCCTGATGGATATTGTGGTGATATTGAAGAAGCTGCTTGTAGTTGTGGTACTCCAGTTTTTGGACAATGTCCTGATCCATATGTGAGTATCTTAGGAACTACTTTACCTGCGGCAGATGATACCCAAAGTCATTGTTGGAATGGGTTGAATTTCATAACAGGAGGATTAAACTTTTCTTTCTCCGTTTTCGATGAAGATGGAGGTCCTCCATTAGGTTCAGATAATGACCTTTTAGGTGATTTCAATTTAGCAATTACAGGAACAGGTACTTATCCATTTTCAAATGCCAATGTGGTAGGAACGGTAACTATTGGAACACAATTAAATTCAGTAAGTTTAGATACGCTTCCTATCACCGTTTTTGCTGATCCACCACAAGGTGCCTTGACTATTAATGGAAATGAGGTAGAAGTGACTAATGCCGCTGGGTATGATATTCAATGGTATTTAGACGGAGTGCTCGTTTCTGGAGCTACCTCTTCTACCTATTCACCTTCAATGAGTGGTGCTTGCACGGTAGAGTTGACTGATCCAGCCACAGGATGTAGTTCGCTTTCCGCTCCTATAACTGTAGTATTAAGTGCTGTAGAAAATGCATTGTCAGAAGCTTCTGTGTTATCTTTATTTCCTAATCCAGCTAATGCTAAAGCATTTTTAGATATCCAATTTGAATCTTCTCAAGAGGTAGAAATCGAAATTATGGATGCTTTAGGTCGTACAGTAAGTAATCAAGTCTATAATAACCAAATAGGTCAACAACGATACGAATTGAATTTAATTGGTTTGTCGAATAGTTTGTACTTTGTACAAATCCGTCTTTCTAATGGATCACAAATGACGAAACGTTTGTTGGTTTATTAGGACTGAATAAATAATATTTTAAAAGGGTGTATCATTCGAATGGTACACCCTTTTTTTATTCGATTTTGGCTTGATTTTTGTTAATTATTCATTAATAAATTTAAGTAAATTCTTATCTTTAAATTATATTTTACTTAGATTTATCATTCGACACTTCCTTTGATACTCGCTGTTTTTTTCATTTAAAATTTTAAAGATGAACATTTTTAAGACAGTAAGCCGTGTAGTATTCCTATTGATTTTATTTCTTTTTTCTAATCAAATAATGTTTAGTCAAGCATTATATTTTGGTGATGATGATGCGTTTAATATTAGTATAACAGAAGATACCATTGGTTTTACAAATTATTATGGCCTTAATTTTTATTTCGATTTTAACTGTGATGAGTCAATAGATTTCGAAATTGTTGGATCGTCTTATTATTGGGAATATCTTGGAATTCCTGCACCACGGGGAGAGCGCTTTCATATTATTAAAGGTATTTCATCGAATTTAGAATTGATAAATCTTGAACCTACAGGTTACTCTATTAGTTTTTCTTCTTCAGATACGATTCGATTAAATGATCCAACGCATAATTTTGAGGAAGATGATGCATGGGGATTATTAGATTTCAATGTAACACAAGGCCCAGTCTGGTCAAATCCCAATTATGATATTAACACCAATCCACACAGAGTTAAAGATGATTACATCCCTTTCAGAATTTTACACGATGGCGAATATGTTTATGGGTGGTTTAAATACTCGATAAAAGTTTTTAATTCTTATTTGGTTATCGAAGAAATAGCTATTGAAAAACCATATTGTATGGATCTTTTGAAAGCGTTGCCTCAAAGCTATGTGTTTGATCCTAGTGATGATATTCCTTTTATTTTATTTCCAAATCCAGCGACCAATGGTAACCTTAGTATTGTGATTCCATTAGTTTGTCCTACAGAATATACCATTGAAATTTTTAATATTTTTGGTGATATGATTATTAGAAGATCATTTAGCGGAGCAAAAGGAGAAAACACGCATAATTTTGATACGACGGATTTAGAAAATGGCTTGTATTTAGTGCGAGTGATATTACCTGATGGAAGTTTCTCTACACGTCAGATTCAAGTGTATTAATTCTTTTTTTTCGGAGAAAAATTACTTTTCATAAACCAACTCTTTGAGTGTTTCAAAGACTTCAACAGGGTTTTCTATATTTTCTAGAATAGGGAAATGAGTAACATCTCCAGTAGTGAATTTATGTGTTTTAAATCCAGGATCGCGTTTGGGTAAAAGATAAATAGTGCCTTTCCCATCCTCATCATTTTGAAGGGTGACTCGTTTGATATTATCAAAATCTAAGGATTTTTGAAATGATTTTCCCATCATCCAAAGTTTAAAAATAACGCGTTTATTGGTGATGTAATAAGAAGTGTTTTTACTCCTCATTATCCGATGTATCTCTGGTAACACAATAATACTGATGGTAAAAAGAACCCCAATCACTAAGCCAGGGATAGCAAGATATTGATATAGAATTACGGTAAGAAAAATACCTAAGCCCAAAAATGAACTCAATTTATTTCCAGTCATTAAACCTACACCGCCTCCTAAATTGACCGTAGATTCTGCTTCCAATGCACCAACTCCTGGAATCACTTTAGGCTTTGAATCCCAAACGATTTTTTCTCCATCATCCAATACAATCGCATTGGAGTTTGAAAATTCCTGATCAAGTATTTCTAATTCTTTTCCCATGTTGATGATTAAGTGTTTAATATAAGACTAAATAAATGATTCCCATAAGAATTGCATTCAAAGCTGAAATGAAGTGGGTAATATCAGTAACAGCTGAATCACTTTTTATATACCAATGCTTTCAATAATTCAAAAACCTCTCT
>JAHDCJ010000005.1:30950-49048 GCA_020629935.1 Saprospiraceae bacterium
AACAGCTGAATCACTTTTTATATACCAATGCTTTCAATAATTCAAAAACCTCTCTAGGGTTTTCGATATCCTCTAATACAGGAAAATGCGTCGGATCACCATTTGCAAATTTATAGGTCTTGAATCCAGGATCATTTTTGGGAATTAAATAAACGGTACCTTTTCCATCTTCATCATCTTGTAATGTAACTCGTTTGATATCTGCAAAATATAGAGATCGTTTATAGGAAATACCGTATTGACAAAGGTTAAAAGCAATGCGCTTATTCGTTATCAAATAATTCGTTTTTTTTCTTCTAATGGTATTAAAAATTGGAATCAGAAAAACATAGGTAAAAAGCATCAAAGAGGTTATGGTAAACATTAAATAGGATTTTGTTTCAAAGAAAATATACATGAAAAGAAAACCAAAAACTAATGCTGAGCCTAAACCTCTAAATTCCGCGTTTCCACTATTGGTGTGAATAGATTGACTTTCTAAAGAACTTAAATAGAATATGGGCTTAGGTTTTAGAAAACGAAGTGCCTGTTCTCCATTTTCTAAAATGATTGCTTTTTTATTTGAGAAATCATAATCAAGTATTTGTAATTCTTTATCCACTATTTTATTTTAAAATCATAATAATAGACTTTGATAAATAAATCCATAAAATTCGATCAATAGGTATTAAAATCAGATGATGTTTAACAACCTATTGATCGAGTAAAACTTATAAATCACTTTTCACTTAAGCGATATTCATCTTCTTTTAAAGGGGCTAAACCTATTTTTTTTCTTGCTTTATTTGTTTTGTTTATGGAGGTAATTATCGCAGGTAAAATCTGGTTTGTTTTCCTGTCATAAGCCTGTCCTGTACCATAAAGTTGTGGCTTCTTTAATATTTTGGCCAAGATATTATCATAAAAGTTAGCATAACTTTTTGCAGGCATTCGTCCAGCCTGAACTTCTATGAGCAAAAATTCACTATAAGAGGACAAATAGGAGTTAACTTCCCATGAGGCTGGAGGATGTAATAATAATAATTGCTGAATAAAACTTTTTTCACTTACGTCTTCAGAAATATATCCATAGGTTTCAATCAAGCCTCTAAAGATTAAATGATTTTTTAAATCCAATGCCTTTTGTAACTCATTTAATGAATCTTTAGTGGATTGTGCGAGTTTTAATTGCAAACTTTTTTGATACATCATCCCTTCTTTTATTCCTTCATTTTCCATAATAGAATCTATGGTATGAATGATTTGGTCATCGGTAGTTTCAAAGGTTAGATAACTCCGATACCGTTGATCCTCAATTAGTATTTCTTCAAACAAATAATGAATTATTTTTTCTTCAAAAGCATTCAAAGTATTTTTTTGATTCGCTTGTTGGCCAAAACAAAAAGTGGAATAAAAGCACACAAAACAATAAATAACGAATTTAATTTCTTTAATTTTCATGTCAGATTTTTTTAATTATTAATAAACTTCTGTTGCAAATAAAGAGAGAAAATGAGCTACTTTTAGAAAAGGAAAAACGAATAAAACTGAATGAAATACGAAATAGCTTAATGAAAACTTAATAAGGTTTACAAAGCCTTTAATTTGTTGTAATTTTAGGATATGAACAAAGCGTTTAACTATTATCGTTGGCTAAGTATTTTTGCAGTGGTGATCATTCTGATCTTGGTAGTTCTACAAGGGATTTGGTTTCAAAAAGCCATTGAGGTAGAGACGTCAAGGATGGAATTATCATTAAAGCAAATTTTGCCAGATTTAGCTTTAGAAACCTCCCAAATAACCCGTGGGTATTTTAAGAAAGATAGTCTTCGATTTGATGCCATTCCTTTAGTAGAAGTTGAAAAGAAAGTGCGTGCGTTTTTAATAAAAAAAGGAATTCAAACACCGACTTATTTTGCCTATTATGAAAAAGAAGATTTAGCAAATTTTAAAAGTAATGCGGCTCAATATAAAAGTGAATTTTTAGCGACAGAGGTGCGATCTTGTGTCTCTTGTATTATTTCTTTTTCCATAGGAAAACCACTTTCTAAATTTGAAGATGAAACCGAAGAGGCGCATGCTAGACGCATGATGGAAAATTCAACTTTTGAATATTTCGCTCCAGTACAAAATTTAAAAAACAAGGAAGAAAATGTAGTGTGGTTAGCATTATATCAGCCTCATACGTTTACCGCAATAATGAAATCATTATTATGGTTGATTATTGTCAATTTAATTTTGTTAATCTTTCTATTTGCTTTATTCTTTTATCTTTTAAAGTTACTTGCAAATTATAATAAAATCGGCCAATTGAAAGACGATTTTTTTAATAATATGACCCATGAGTTTAAGACTCCTTTAAGTTCTATTCGTTTAGCTTCTAAAGTGTTAATGAACAATAAAAAACCAGAAAAGACGAGCACCTATTTAGGAATAATTGAAAAAGAAAGTAAATCTTTAGAAGCTCAAATTGATAAATTATTAACGCTTTCTTTAATAGAAAATAAACAAATTGACTTAGAAAAAAAATCGATTAATCTGGAAGAAATAATTAAGGAAGTTTCACAACGTATGTTGCCCTTGTTAGAGGCCCAAAATTCGACGATGACCATTGATTTTCAATTACCTGATCCATATCTAAATGGAGATCATGATCATTGGTTAAGTAGCCTGTGTAATTTAGTCGAAAATAGTATTAAATATGCCGATGAATCGGTCAATGTAAGGATTAGCACTTATCTTGAAAATCATGTAAAAGTAATTAGTATACAAGATAATGGTCCAGGAATAAAACCCGAATTTCGAAGTCAAATTTTTGATCGATTTTATCGTGGGAAAAAGAAAAATGAATATAAAAACAAAGGTTTTGGAATTGGATTAAGTTATGTGAAAAGTATTGTTGAAGCACATAATGGTAGTATTTATTTAAATCCGAAATATGAAAACGGATGTGAATTTATTATTAAATTAAAAGCATGAAAAAACTCTTATTATTAGAGGATGACCCAAGTTTTGGTTACATCTTGTCCGAGTATTTACAAATGCAAGATTTTGAAGTACATTGGGTGAAAACAGGGGAGGAGGCTTTATTGTCCATTGAACGATCCACCTTTGATTTAGCCATTTTAGATATTATGCTTCCTACCATTAATGGTTTTGAAGTAGCCCAATTATTAAAACAAAAAAACAAGGATTTGCCCTTCATTTTTTTGAGTGCGAAATCTTTAAAAATTGATAAATTAAAAGGCTTTAAAATGGGTGCATTTGATTACGTCACTAAGCCGATTGAGGAAGAAGTCTTGGTGGCAAAGATCCAAGCTTTATTAAACCAAGTGTACCGCCAAGAAAAAGTAATTAATCACTTTATTCTTGGCGCTTATCATTTTTATCCAACTCAATTTAAATTAGTATTTAATGAGGAAGAAATAAAATTAACAGCCAGAGAAAATGATCTGTTAGTTCTACTTTGTAATCATCAAAATGTGCTTTTGTCTAGGGAAAAAGCATTGCGTCAAATTTGGGGCGACCAAGACGAATTTAGTCGCAAAAGTATGGATGTTTTTATTTCTCATTTAAGAAAATATTTAGCTAAAGATCCTCAACTTAAAATTGAAAACGTCCATGGGAAAGGTTTTATTTTTAAAACCTAATTTTATTAAAATAGTCCCGAGATATTTCCATCATCATCAATGTCAATGTGTTCGGCTGAAGGGATGGAAGGAAGCCCTGGCATGCGCATAATATTACCGGTAATCGGAACTAAAAAACCAGCCCCAGCGGCAATCTCAATTTCTCTAACGGTAACCACAAAATCTTTTGGTCTACCCAATAATTTAGGATTATCAGAAAGCGATTTTTGCGTTTTTGCAATACAAACGGGCAGATGGTCTAAACCTAATTTTGCAATTTTTCTTAAATCTGATTTTGCCTTAGCAGTATAGTCGATTTCCTTAGCACCATAAATCTTTTTAGCAATGGTTGCAATCTTTTCTTTTACGCTCAAATTCCAATCGTACAAAGGAGTGAAATTACTATTCCCACTTTCTACGGCATCGACCACCGCTTTAGCTAAATCTTCAGCTCCCGCACCTCCAGAGCCCCAAACATCCGCAATGACAGCTCGTTTCCCTAATGCTTTGCAACGATCCAATATAATTTGAATTTCTTCTTCGGTATCGGTTACAAATTTATTTATGGAAATGACAGGTTCTACGCCAAAATGACTAATGTTTTCAATGTGCTTTTCTAAGTTTTCTAATCCCTTACGAACGGCCTCTGGATTTGGCTCTTTTAAAGAATCTAAAGCGGCACCCCCATGATATTTCAACGCTCGTATAGTAGCTACAAGCACGACGGCTTTAGGTTTTAATCCTGCGGCCACACATTTAATATCAAAAAATTTCTCTGCTCCTAAATCAAATCCAAAACCTGCTTCGGTTACTACATAGTCGGATAAAGACATACCCATTCTTGTGGCAATAACGGTATTGGTTCCTTGAGCAATATTGGCAAAAGGCCCACCATGAATGATCGCTGGAGTCCCTTCAATGGTTTGTACTAAATTGGGCTTTATTGCATCTTTTAATAAGGCAGCCATCGCGCCATTGGCTTTTAAATCTCGTGCATAAATTGGCTTTTTATCAAAGGTGAAACCAACGAAAATATTGCCTAATCTTTTTTTCAAATCCTGAATATTTTCAGCCAAACAAAGTATAGCCATAATCTCAGAAGCTGCAGTAATATCAAACCCACTTTCTCTAGGCACACCAGAGGAAGTTCCCCCTAAACCAATGACCACCGTTCGCAATGCTCTGTCATTCATGTCTACCACTCGTTTCCATAAAACGGTTCTTGGGTCAATGCCTAATGAATGATGTTTGTTTTGTAGATTATTGTCAATTAAAGCAGCCAAAAGATTATGTGCTTTTTCAATAGCTGCGAAATCTCCAGTGAAATGCAAGTTGATATCTTCCATTGGTAATACCTGTGAATAACCACCACCGGTTGCTCCTCCTTTTATCCCAAAAACAGGTCCTAAGGATGGTTCTCTTAATACTACCGTAGTTTGTTTTCCAATGCGATTAAGACCTTGCGTTAGACCAATCGACATGGTTGTTTTTCCTTCTCCAGCGGGAGTAGGTGATATGGCAGAAACTAAGATTAAATTACAATCATTTGATTTTTTAATATCAATTTTAGACAAAGGAATTTTAGCTTTATACTTTCCATATAATTCTAAATCATCTATGTTTAGATTTAAAAGAGAAGCAATTTCTTGAATTGGTTTTAATTCAACTTTTCGAGCAATTTGAAGATCAGAATTCATGATTGGTGTTTTTAGTGTTTAAGCGTTTTCTTCCCAAATAAGACAAATGTTGACAATAGTTTCGACAGCCTTTTCCATATCTTGTACAGCTACCCATTCTTGTTTCGAATGAAAATTATGTCCTCCTGCAAATATATTCGGACAAGGTAGTCCTAAGAATGATAAACGAGAACCGTCGGTTCCTCCACGAATGCTTCGTTTTACTGCTTTTAATCCAGTACGTTCAATAGCTTCAAAGGCGTATTGAGAGACTTGTGGGTAATTGTCTAAAACTTTTTTCATGTTTCGATATTGTTCAGAAACCACAAATTCGTAAGTAGAATTGGGGTAGTTTTTCATTACATTTTCTACAATATCTTTTAACTCCGCAGCATGACTCGCTAGGGCCTCATCTGTGAAATCTCTTACAATAAACGTTAATTTAGCTTCTTCTACTTTTCCTGTGATGGATAGCGGATGTAGGAAACCTTGCTTCCCACTTGTGCTTTCAGGCGAAAGTCGATCTGATGGAAGTTGGGCCACAATTTCTGAGGCGATTTTAATAGCACTTTCTAGTTTCCCTTTAGCATATCCTGGATGTGCGCTGACGCCGTTAATATTTATGGTAATCCCATCCGCAGAAAAGGTTTCATCTTCCATTGTTCCTACCGTTTCCCCATCAATAGTATAGCCAAATTGGGCACCAAGTTTTTTCATGTCCACTTGATCTACACCACGTCCAATTTCTTCATCGACAGTGAATAAAATACGTATGTCTCCGTGTTTTAATTCTGGATTATTTATTAAATGATGCATGGCATCCATAATCTCAGCAACACCTGCTTTATCATCTGCTCCTAAAAGAGTGAGTCCACTTGAAGTAATGATGTCATTTCCAAACTGATCTTTTAATGCTTTATTTTCAGACAATCGAATCACCTGATTTGGATCATCGGGTAAAATGATATCTTCTCCTTGATAATTTTTATGAATAATTGGTTTTACATTTTTCCCACTAGAATCTGGGGAGGTATCTACATGGGAACAAAAACAAATTGTAGGTACTTCTTTATTGGTATTAGAGGGTAAAGTGGCATATACAATTCCATGAGTATCCATGTGTGCATCTTCAATTCCCATGGCTAATAATTCCTCTACTAATACTTTTCCTAAATCCTTCTGTTTCATGGTGGAAGGAACAGTAAACGAAGTCACATCTGACTGTGTATCAATTTGAACGTATTTTAAAAATCGCTCAACTACGGTATGTTGAATCATATGGCGTGTATTTATTTTTGCCTAAGATAAAATAATATCTTCTTTTTTCTAATGTAGAATTGGAACTTTACATTGACATTGCGATTTATCATTCAATTGATATTAGTCTAAAGTTTCGTTTTTTCAATATATGGAATAGGAAAATAAACTGTTAAAATAAGGTTAAGAAGAAGCAAATTTCTTATTTTGCATACGAATCCCTTTTTTTTATGTAAAAATAGTCTTATGACTTCTAATTTTAAGCATCTTCTTATATTAATAGGTTTGATTTTCCTTAGTCTTGGAAAATTAAAAGCGCAGTTAGAAGTCACCAACGCTACTGTTCCTCCCTTTACTCCAGAAAATTTGATAGAAAATGTTTTTCTTGGGGCCGGAGTTGATGTACTAAGTATCACTTTTAATGGAGACCCTATCTCGGTAGGATATTTTGAAGGAGATGCTTCTAATGTAGGAATTGACAGAGGGGTTTTAATGACCACAGGAGCTGCTACAGATGCAATTGGTCCGAATACTGCCGTTGGGGTTACCGTAAATAATAATGGAGGTACAGATGCAGATTTACAAACAATCGCAGGAACAACAATAAATGATGCGGCGGTTTATACCATAGAATTTATTCCTTATGATGATACGCTGCGTTTCGAATATGTCTTTGCCTCTGATGAATATCCAGAATATGCATGTTCGAATTTCAATGATGCGTTTGGCTTTTTTATAAGCGGCCCAGGAATTACAGGGCCTTATACTGGGGGAGCCGAAAATATTGCCATTGTTCCAGGTTCTACTTTACCTGTAACAATTAATAGTATTAATCCTGGTGTTCCAGGAGCGAGTGCTGGTGGAGGGACCTGTTCTGGTGCGCTCGAATCATTAGCCTTTTCTGGAATGTATGTCAATAATTCACCAGGCGGAACGGTTGAGTATGACGGATTTACGGTTCCTTTAGAAGCGGTGGCAGTAGTTACTCCTTGCGAAGTATACACCATTAAATTGGCAATAGGTGATGTATCTGATTCTGCTTTTGATTCAGGAGTTTTTCTTAAAGGAAATAGTTTTGGAACCAATGCACTTGATGTAGAAGTAAATACAGTCAGTCCAGATAGTACGATGGTGGAAGGATGTGTAGGAGCGTCCATTGCTTTTACCTTAGGAGCTGCATCAGATGCAGATTATGCCTTAGATTATACCATTTTCGGATCAGCAATTAATGGAGTAGATTATGATCCAGTACCTTTAGATATTATTATTCCTGCAGGTAGTGATTCTATTGCTATTGAATTTAATCCTATTGAAGATAATAATGTAGAAGGAAGAGATACTATCTATTTAGATATTCAAGTTAATGTTTGTGAAAGAGATACATTTACCATCTATATTGATGATAATGCCTTGGTTGAACCAATAGTCGATGATACTTCAATTTGTGTAGGAGATACGGCTTCTATTGATGGAACCTTAAATATGGTCTTACCCACAAGTACTACTTTTACAAGTACTACTTCCATACCCATACCCGATAATGATTTAACAAATCCTGCGGTATCTACCATCAATGTTTTTGGTGTTTCACCTGATATATTAGATGAAGGTTCTGTGTTGTCCGTTTGTATAGATGTGTCCCATACATGGATTGGCGATGTCGACATTTATTTAGTTTCTCCTGGAGGGCAATTTCTAGAATTAACAACAGACAATGGAGGAAGTGGAGATAATTATACCCAAACATGTTTCACTGAAGTCGCTTTTAATAATATAGAAGGGGCTATAAATATGGATGCACCTTTTACAGGTGATTATAATCCTGAAGGTCCTTGGTCTGATATTTATGGTGGTCCTTCTAATGGTATTTGGCAGTTAATTCTAGCTGATGACTCCAATGGTCTAATGGGGACTTTGAATGGTTGGTCTATTACATTTCCACCAATTTATACGGTTAATTATGATTGGACTGCGGTCGACTCTTTGTCTTGTCCCGATTGTCCAATTACCGATGCTTATCCAATAGAAAGTACAACGTATACCGTAGTTGCTACGGATACTTATGGTTGTTTTACCACCGATACCGTTAGGATTGAAGTCATAGATAATATCGAAGCCCCGAATATATCTTGTGATAATAGCACTTTTGGTGAAGTGACATTTTCTTGGGATAATATTGATGCAGCTACTTCTTACGAAGTGAATGTAGACGGAACTGGCTTTGTCTCGTCTAATGGTACCACAAGCCATACGGTAACAGGTTTAGGTATTGGGCAAATGGTAGATATTGAAGTTATGGGCATTGGAAATTGTCCAGGTCTAATTGGGACATTTTCTTGTACGGCACAGACTTGTGCATTTAATTCAAGTATTGACAATTTGGTGGATGTAAGTTGTAATGGAGGTTCTGATGGTAGTATAACAGTAAGTGGTACAGATGGACAAGCACCATATACTTTTACTTTAGATGGATCAACTCAAGCTTCTGGTACATTTACTGGCTTACCCGCAGGTAATTATACACTTCAAATTTTAGATGATAATAATTGTGGATCTTCTCAATCTTTTTCAATTATAGAGCCCACTGCATTAAGTCTAGCTACAAGTAGTTCACCAATAAGTTGTAATTCGGCAGGAGATGGATCTGCCTTTGTTAGTGTTACTGGGGGAACACCTAATTATTCTTATTCTTGGGATGATCCTTCTGGACAAACAACAGCCACTGCAAGTAATTTGGATGGGGGAAATTATAGCGTTACGGTTACTGACGATAACGGATGTACTGCGATTTCTTCCGTCAATATTATAGAACCCACTGCATTGACATTATCTCTTGTAGGTACTGATGTAGATTGTAATGGCGCGGCAAATGGGATGGTAGTCGCTACGGCCTCTGGAGGAACTTCAACCTTGACCTATGATTGGTCTGGAACAATACAAACCACACCAACAATTACAGGATTATCGGGTGGAATTTATACCGTGACGATTACAGATGTAAATAATTGTACCATCATTCAAAGTACTAATATTACAGAACCGACGGCTATTGTTTTATCTACTTCTAATACGCCAGCAAGCTGTAATGGAGGTTCTGATGGAACAGCTACTGTAAGCGCTATAGGAGGAACAGGGACGTATACTTTTGCTTGGGATGCAAATGCAGGTTCTCAGAATTCTTCAACTGCAAATAATTTGCCCTTTGGATCTTATACGGTTACTGTGACGGATGGGAATAGTTGTCAAGCTACTGCTATAGCCAATGTTCCTGAACAAGCATCTGTAGTTTATACTACTGCAGGTTCTACCTTAAATTGTTTTGGAGATGCCAATGGAACGGCTTCCATTAATGTAACTGGAGGTACACCCCCTTTTAATTTTTTATGGAGTAATGGTTCTACAGATGGTACTATTTCTAATTTGACAGCTGGAAATTATTCAATTACTTTAACTGATGGAACAGGTTGTAATGCGGTAGATAATGTGATGGTAATGGAACCAACAGAAATCATGTTACAAGTTAATCAAACAGATGCACTATGCTTTGGGAGTAGCACAGGAACTGCTACTGTAAATGCTTCTGGGGGAACGGATGTTTTTACCTACCAATGGAATGATCCTTTAAGTCAAACTACTGCCATAGCCACTAATTTAAGTATGGGGTCTTATGTAGTTACGGTAACGGATTCGAATGGATGTTTTAAAACTATTGAAAGTACAGTTGGTGAGCCTACCATACTGGATTTAACAACAAGTGCTACGGCAGTAAGTTGTTTTAATGGTAGTGATGGAACATTGACCGTCTCTGGGAATGGAGGTACACCGAATTATACTTATAATTGGAGTAATGGAGTAAATACCGCACAAAATACAATAAGTAATATCGCAGCTGGAATTTATACCGTAACCGTAACGGATGTGAATAATTGTTCAGCAACACAAACCGTAGAAGTAACCGAACCTTTAAGTCCAATATCGAATAGCATTTCTGGAACAGATGTTTCTTGTAATGGTGGCTCTGACGGAACAGTTACTACAATAGTTAATGGAGGTACCCCAAATTATACCTATGATTGGAGTAATGGGGTGAGTGGGACAAATAATACAATTTCTGGATTAAGTGTAGGTACTTATTTTGTAACTATAACTGACACGAACGGCTGTATCTTTAATGATGATGTTACGCTTAATGAACCGATTGCTATTTCTACTACTTCATCTTCTACACCTGAATCTTGTTTAGGAAATGATGGTACGGCAACTTTTGTTCCTTCAGGAGGCACAGCTCCATACCAATTTATTTGGGATAATAATCAAACCGATGCTACGGCAACAGGGCTTACCGAAGGAGATCATTTTATAACGATAACTGATTCGAATGGTTGTGAATTTAATGATCAAATAATGGTGAGTGGTTCTTTAGATGTGAGTGTGAGCGTCACTTCTACTGCTGTAAGTTGTAATGGAGGAGTAAATGGAACGGCTTCTGCAATTGGGAGTGGTGGCAATGGAACGTACAGCTTCCAATGGTCAGATGCGATGAATCAAACGGTTTCAACTGCCACAGGATTAAGTGCAGGGATTTATTCAGTAACGGTAACGGATATCATTGGGTGTAATGTTACAGAAACGGTGGAAGTCACAGAGCCTGTTCCATTGCAGTTGAGTACAACAACTACAGATGTTTCTTGTAATGGTGCTTTAGATGGTAGTGCCACTGTAACCGCAGGAGGTGGAGTAGGACCCTATACCTATTTTTGGAATGATATGAATACACAAACAAGCCCAACAGCAACAGGATTAATTCCTGGAGTTTATGTAGTCTTAATCACAGATGCCAATGCTTGTTCTGCAACGGCCTCCGTTACAATTGATCAACCTGGAGCACTAGTTATTGATGCCCAAAATAAGGTTGATGTGGGATGTAATGGAGAAAATACTGGAAGCGCAGAGGTTGTTATTTCTGGAGGAAACCCACCTTATCTTTATCTATGGAATGATGCCAATTCACAAACCAATGCTTCCGCAATAAATCTTAGTGCAGGAAATTATACAGTTACGATAACAGATCAAAGTGGCTGTTTAATTGTTACTAATGAAACGATAACTGAACCTTCTGTTTTAACGTTGAGTTTAACTCAAACAGGAGCAGGATGTTTTGGAGGAGCTGATGGATCTGCTTCTGCAACAATCGGAGGAGGTACTCCAAATGTAAGTGGAGATTATTCTATTTTATGGAGCAATGGCGCAACGACTAGTTCAATAAATAATTTAGTTGGGGGGAATACGTATTCGGTTACTATTACTGATGAAAATAACTGTTCGGAAACAGCAAGTATTTTAATTGATCAACCCGCAGCTATTGGATTAAGTTCTTCTTTTACCGATGTAAATTGTTTTGGTGGAAATGATGGAACGGCTACGGTAATTATTAATGGAGGAACAGCACCCTACAGCTATCAATGGGGCAATTTTGCAAATAATCAAACCACCCAAACGGCTACAGGACTTGCTCCAGGAAATTATGATGTAACCATTACAGATAACTTTGGCTGCTCTTCAAATACTTCGGTCGCCGTAGGTCAAGCATCTCCAATTCAATTGATTTTGGATATGGAAGAGGTTTGGTGTAAAGGCGATTCTACAGGTTCAGTTTCTGTTATTGCTACAGGAGGAAATCCTGGATATACTTTTTTATGGGATGATCCTGATACCACAGCAGGACAACTGGTAGAAAATCTAGCTGCTGGAAATTACACCGTTTCTGTAACCGATGTCAATGGCTGTTTGGTTACGTCTTCGATTGAAGTAACTGAACCGCAAGATCCATTAAGTGCCGTTATTGACCCAATAAATATAGCCTGTTTTGGTGAAGAAAATGGACAAATTTTAGTAGAAGGATCAGGCGGAACATCACCTTATACTTATAGTGTAGATAACGATTATTATAATGGATCAAATATTATTATCGGTCTTGCTTCAGGAGATTATACAGTGTATGTGAAAGATTCTAGAGGGTGTATTTACACTGACCAAGTGAATGTAGCCGCTTCTCCTGAATTTTTAATTGATGCAGGACCCGATCAAACCATAGAATTTGGAGATTCTGTTTCCATTGATGTACAATCTACAATAAGTGGAGACCATATTTGGGAGTGGACTTCAGAATCGCCTTTAGAAAGTTTAAGTTGTTTAGATTGTCCAAATCCAGTATCAATACCAACTTTTGATATTACGTACTTTGTAGAAGCAATCACCGCTAACGGTTGTATTGCTGAAGATGAAATTACGATACGTGTAGATAAAGTACAACGGGTATTTGTGGCTAATGCATTTACACCCAATGGAGATGGTTCCAATGATTGGTTTTTTGTACAAGGAGGAAAAGGCACCGATCGCGTTCTAAATTTTAAAGTATTTGATCGTTGGGGAGAACAAGTTTTTGAAGCTATTGATGTTCCATTAAATCAACCTGATGCAGGATGGAATGGCACATTAAATGGAAAGGATATGAACCCTGGCGTATTTGCATGGTTTGCCGAAATAAGATTTGATGATGGCTCTGTAGAGCTTTATAAAGGAAATGTAACCTTAATTCGATAAAAGAAGAATAAATTGAAAGTTTGTATTGCTGAAAAGCCAAGTGTAGCGAGAGAGATTGCCCGAATTTTGGGAGCAAATGCACGTAAGGATGGATATTTAGAAGGAAACGGATATCAAGTAACGTGGACTTTTGGACATTTATGCACCCTAAAAACACCAGACGATTATCAAGCGGAATGGAAACGTTGGCAACTGCATACCTTGCCTTTAATCCCTGAAAAATTTGAAGTCAAATTAATAAAGGGGAAAGGAATAAAAAAGCAATTTGGGGTAATCAAAAAATTAGTCAAAGGAGCAGAACTCATTATTAATTGTGGGGATGCAGGACAAGAAGGAGAATTGATTCAACGATGGGTTTTGCAATTAGCAAAGAATAAAAAACCAATAAAAAGACTTTGGATTTCTTCCTTAACCGAAGAGGCTATACGTAAAGGGTTTAGCCAATTACAAGATGGGAAAGCTTTTGATTCATTGTATTATGCTGGGTTTTCAAGAGCCATTGGTGATTGGTTATTAGGAATCAATGCCACTCGATTATATACACTGAAATATGGAGGGTATAAACAAGTCCTTTCTTTAGGAAGGGTTCAAACTCCAACCCTTGCCTTGATTGTCGCTCGACATTTAGAAATTTTGAATTTTAAACCAGAAAAATATTGGCTCTTAAAGACTAAATATAGAGCGGTTATTTTTACAGAAATTAAAGGAAAGTATTTCAAAAAAGAGGATGCTGATGATCAATATAATTTGGTAAAAGATGCTCCCTTTGAAATTGTAGATTATACTAAAAAGCAAGGCAAAGAATATGCACAGAAGCTTTATGATTTGACCTCTTTACAAATTGATTGTAATAAGCGATTTAATTTTTCTGCAGATCGAACTTTAAAAATTGTACAAGGACTTTATGAGAAAAAAGTGGTGACTTATCCAAGGGTAGATACGCGTTATTTACCAGAAGATCAATACCAAGAAATTCCTGGAATTTTGAGAGGTCTTACAAATTATACTCAATTTACACAAGTCTTATTGCAAGGGAAAATTCCAAAAACAAAACGTGTTTTTGATAATAAAAAAATAACAGATCACCATGCCATCATTCCTACAGGGAAATCCGCTTCTGGATTATCAGGAGATGAATTTAAAGTCTATGATTGGATTGTAAGACGATTTTTGGCTGTATTTTATCCTCCATGTTTATTTGATCAAACAGTGGTGATTGGCGAATCCGCTGGTGTTAAATTTAAAGCAACAGGAAAACAAATTACTGACGAAGGCTGGAAGGTGTTATATCCTTCGAATAGTTCAAATGAAGAGGATACAAAAGAGGATGAAACTCAGCAAGTATTGCCTCGATTTGAGAAAGGGGAGAAAGGACCACATGATCCATTTTTAGAAGAAAAAATAACAAAGCCGCCGAAAAAATACACAGAAGCGACGCTTCTAAAAGCAATGGAAACTGCGGGCAAAACAGTAGATGATGAAGGCTTAAGAGAACTCATGAAAGAGAATGGAATTGGTAGACCTTCTACTAGAGCCAACATTATTGAAACGTTGTTTAGGAGAAATTATATTTATCGAAATCGCAAAACGTTGGAAGCTAGCGATACAGGAGTAGAATTGATCGGTTTAATTCAAAACGATCTTTTAAAAAGTGCGGAATTGACAGGGCAATGGGAACATAAATTGAGACAAATTGAGAAGAAGGAATACGCACCAACGGCTTTCATAAATGAGATGAAAAAAATGATTGGAACGATTGTTCAAGAAGTAAGTAAATTGCCTTCCAATCGTAAAATTACTTCTAATAAAGTTCCTCAAAAATCAAAGACAAGTAGCCCCAAAACGAAAGTTAAATCGAAAGAGCCAAGTGCATTTACTTGTCCTAAATGCAAAAAAGGAAATTTGCTCAAAGGGAAAAAAGCATTTGGTTGTAGTCGATTTTTGGAAGGATGTCAAACGGTCATTCCTTTTGTTTTTTTCGAAAAAAAAATAAGCCAATCTCAAGTTAAAGATCTTATTACAAAAGGGAAAACAAGAAACTTAAAAGGCTTTTTGAAAGAAGGAACTAAAGTAAACGGATACCTTAGTTTTGATGATAACTTCCAAGTACAATTAATAGAGTCAGAGGCAGAAACCAAAACTAAAGATTTGACCATTTGTCCAAAGTGTAAAAAAGGAAAAATATTAAAAGGCAAAACAGCCTATGGTTGTTCAGAATGGAAAAATGGTTGTTCTTTACGCGTAGATTTTAAACTTATTAAAACGGCTTTAATTGATAAAAAAATCACTAAAGCTTCTGTTTATCAAGTGATAAAAAAGCATGCCTAAATGCTAGCCGAAAATAAGTCCAATAATTCCCTAGGTTATCCGTATATTTGTTTTTCAATTGTATAAATAGGAAAATTTGAATCGTAAATTATGAAATCTGGCAAATTACCATTAGCCATCTTATTGATTTTAGTTGTGCTTACAGCATCAAGCATTTGCAAAGATGATTTGTTGAAAAGTGCAAAATGTTTGCTGAAACCAGAACCTGGACCATGTAAAGCAGCACTAGATCGATATTATTACGATAATACCGAAGGGAAATGCAAATCCTTTGTTTGGGGAGGTTGTGATGGAGTAGTACCCTTTGAAACATTAAAAGAATGCGAATCTGCATGTGGTGGTAATACGATTAAAGATATAACTGGTCGTTGTCAATTAAAACCAAATCCAGGTCCTTGTGAAGCTTATATCGAGCGTTATTTTTATAATGTAGAAGAGGAAAAATGTCAAATGTTTGTTTGGGGAGGTTGTGAAGGTGTAGTACCCTTTGTCAATCTTATAGATTGTATTGAAGCATGTGGGGGAGATACCGATCCAGAAGATCGATGTTCTTTACTACCTGATCCCGGTCCTTGCAAAGCAAGAGTTCCAAAGTATTATTTTGATAAAGAAAATCAAAAGTGTGCAGAGTTTATTTGGGGAGGTTGTGATGGAGTAGTTCCTTTCCAAACCTTAGTCGCTTGTCAATCTGCTTGTGCCGTAAAGGGGAGCAGTGATCGATGTTCTTTATCGCCTGATCCAGGTCCTTGTGAGGCCGCTTTTGAACGCTATTATTATAATCAAAGAGAAGGGAAATGTAAATCGTTTACTTGGGGAGGTTGTGATGGAGTAGTTCCATTTGAAACGTTATCAGAATGTAAAACAGCATGTGCTCCTAATCAAGTAAAAGACCGATGTACTTTAGACCCAGATCCTGGTCCATGCAAAGCTACTTTTACAAAATACTATTATGATAAAGAATCAAATGCTTGTAAAACATTTATCTGGGGAGGTTGTAGAGGAACAGTTCCTTTTGACACGATGGAAGAATGTCAAGTGAGTTGTGGCAAAACTTTAGTTTCTGACGATCCGTGTTTGATGAAGCCAGATCCAGGCCCATGTAGAGGAGCGTTCAAGAGATATTTTTATGATGATAAGGAAAAACGATGTAAACAATTTACTTGGGGTGGATGTAAAGGACGTGTGCCTTTTGTTACCGTAGAAGCTTGCATGGCAAAATGTGGGTAAGAAATAAATAAAATGGAATTAACAAGCGAACTAGTGCGGACGAAAATAATATTAAGGAAGGGGAAAGAAGCTCCTGTTTTACGAGGACATCTTTGGATATTTTCAGGTGCGGTATATAAGATGATTGGTAAACCCAAAGCAGGAGATTGGGTAGATGTTTACGATTGGAAAGATCAATTTCTAGGCGCAGGTCATTATCAAAAATCAAGTATTTGTGTTCGCTTACTGTCCAACAATCAATCCTTAAATACTAAAGAGATATTGGAAGCTAAATTAGCTAATGCTTTGGCTTATCGAAAGGAACTTGGTTTAATTGATAATAGTAAAACGAATGCTTTTCGGTTGATTCATGGAGAAGGGGATGGATTACCTGGATTGATCATTGATATTTATGCTAATGCAGCAATTATCCAACCTCATTCTTTTGGAATGGAGCTGGCGGTAGAAGAAATTAAATCAGCTTTGATTGCTGTAATGCCCCATCAATTTGAAACGATTTATGTGAAACATCCCGTAAATCGAAAAAAAGAAATGACGGATCAATTTCTTCTTGGTAAGGAAGGTCAACAGGTGATTTTAGAAAATGATTATCGGTTTAATGTGAATTTTGAAACGGGGCAGAAGACCGGTTTTTTTCTTGACCAAAGAGAAAATAGAAATTATTTAGGTACGATCTCAAAGGGTAAAAGTGTATTAAATGCCTTTTCATATTCTGGAGGATTTTCAGTATATGCTTTAGGCGGAGGAGCATCTTTTGTGCATTCTGTGGATGTTTCGGAAAAAGCAATTGTACTAGCAAATGAGAATGTAGCATTAAATAATTTTGAAAAAAATCATACAGCTTATAGTGAAGATGTGCTTAAGTTTTTAAGGGCAAGTAATGAGGCTTATGATGTAGTCGTACTTGATCCTCCTGCTTACGCAAAAAATATGAAAGCTCGTCATCAAGCGGTGCAAGGATATAAACGCTTAAATGCAGAAGGTTTGAAAAAAGTAAAATCGGGTGGTACATTAATGACTTTTTCATGCTCACAAGTAGTAGATGAAGTCTTGTTTAAAAATACCATTGTTGCGGCAGGTTTAGAGGCTAAAAGAAATATTCGTATTGTTCGAAAATTGGGACAGGCACCTGATCATCCAGTTAATTTATTTCATCCTGAAGGGACTTACCTGAAAGGACTTGTTTTATATGTTGAATAAAAATTTAATTCCTTTTCTATGAAAAATTTATTGTTTTGTTTCTTTCTATTTATTTTCTATTCATGTACAAGTGGGGTAGAATCTACCAATCATAATCAAGGCGGTCAAACTACAAATACCAACACTAATACCAACACTAATACCAATACCAATACAAACAATACCACGACTTCAAATGAGACGGTAGTGGACAATGCTT
>JAHDCJ010000005.1:49148-61110 GCA_020629935.1 Saprospiraceae bacterium
AATACCAATACAAACAATACCACGACTTCAAATGAGACGGTAGTGGACAATGCTTTGACGCAAGAAATTGGTCGTCTTTTTGAGAAGTCAGCCAATTTAGAACAACAAATTAAAAATGCGCAAAAGAGTTTGGATACAGAAGAAGATGAGTATACGATGTATTTAGAAAAACAAAAAACAGATTCTTTAAATGCTATTCGGTTAGGAGAAATAGTTAAAGAAAATGGATGGATTTCTAAAACGGAGTATGGAGAAAGAGCTTCCAATCAAGCAATTAAAATGATACGAAATGCTACGCTTGCGCAACAAACGGAATTTTTGCCAATACTTAAAGAAGCCAAAAATAATAAAGAAGTAAATTTAGCAGAGATGGCCTTTGTGGAAGATATGATTTTGAAAGGAAATAATAAAAAACAACTATACGGAACCCAACTTTCTTTTAATAAAGACAAAGGAAGAAATGATGTATATCCAATTGAAAATCCAAGTGAAGTCAATGCTAGGCGTTTATCTGTTGGATTAGATTCTTTGCACGTTTATTGTAAAAAATTTGGAATTAAATATACCTACTAAACAAAAGAAAGTTTATTTTTCAAAGGTATAATAATACTCGCCAGAGTAATCTTCGTAGACTCCTTCGAGAATGATCTTACCTTTTTTGTTTTCTAAAATTTCTAAGAATTCATTAAGGTCAGTTACTTCTTGATCATTGAGCTTAGTGATAATGAAACCTGGTTCCATGTTGGTGTAAAACAGTTTACTCCCTTCCCGTAAACTGATGACCTTAATACCATCAGTGCGTAATTTTCGCATTTCACTTTCGTTGAGATCGCGAAGTTCTACACCCAACGTTTTTTGTAAATTCGATTCTACTTTATTGATTAGAGTAGTGGTGTTACTTTTATTCTTTAAAACCAATTCACCTGACTTTTTTCTTCCTTTACGTAGATAAATTACTTGGATTTTATTACCCGGTCTAAAGCGAGCAATTTGCTCTTGAAGCTCAGGCGTGCTTTTCACTTTTGTTTTATTTATTTCAATAATAATATCTCCTTCTTGTAAACCCGCATCTTGTGCCGCACTTCCGGTATTAACTTGACTTACGTAAACACCATCTAATGATTTTAAATCGTATTCCTCGGCTATATCATTGGTTACATCAGTAATCATTACGCCTAAAAAAGCACGTTGGACTACACCAAATTCTTTTAAATCGACGACTACTTTTTGTGCTAAATTAGAAGGGACAGCAAAAGAGTAACCTTCATAGCGACCTGATTTAGTAATGATGGCGGTATTAATTCCTACCAATTCTCCTCTAGTATTTACCAAAGCGCCACCACTATTACCCGGATTAACTACCGCATCGGTTTGAATAAAAGATTCAATAGAATAATCACTATCTAATATATTTATATTTCTACCTTTTGCGCTAACAATTCCTGCGGTTACCGTAGAGTTTAGATTAAATGGGTTACCTACAGCCAAGACCCATTCACCTACCGCCGTAGAGTCAGAATCTGCAAATTGCAGATAAGGTAATTCTTCATTTACATTAACTTTTAAAAGCGCTAAATCGGTATTCGGATCTGTACCTAAAAGTTCAGCCTCAAAGGTCTTTCTATCATTAAAGGTAATTTCAAATTCAGTTCCATCTTCAATCACATGATTATTAGTAACAATAAGTCCTTCTGAAGAAATGACCACACCCGAACCAGAAGATGCTTCAGTTGAGCTTCTTCCCCAAAAATCATCATAGCCGCGTTTAGATTGCCTTGCACTAATGTGGACAACTGCTGGAGTCACTAACTTTCCTGCATCAATAAAATCGGTTGGCGCTGCGGAAAACAAAACTCTTGATTCTACATTACTTGGAGAAGCATTGAAGTTGGTATATTTAGCCGATGCATCTTTCCGCTGAGGCGAATGATTAGGCTTATCCAACCATCTTATCAAGAAGACTGTAAATAGGGAAGAACAAAGAGAAACTAATACAATTAGCGGAAGTTTTTTCATAAATCTGCTTATTTATCATCCAATGTAAGATAATCTTTTTTATATTTCCACCAAAAGTATGCCTTAGTCCGTTAAATAGCTGTTAAAGTGTCGAAGTTATTTACAAATTAGGGCTTGTTTTTATAATAAACACTATTTAGTATGTCGAAAAACGAACCATTGAATCAAGATGAATTAGAAGGGAATCCTTATTTGGGAAATATTTGGGGTTGGAAAATTTCCTTTATTGGATTATTTGTTATCTCCATTTTTGCCTTATTGGCGATGTATTTGACTCGTCAAAACAAACTCAATCCTCCCAAAGAAAAAACGCCCATAGAATTGAAAAGTGATTCTTTAACCATTGATAGTTTAAAAATAAAATGAAGATAGCATTCTACAAATATCAAGGAGCGGGAAATGATTTTGTCATGATTGATGGACGAAATTATCCCAACTTAGATCTTAGTAAAGCGCAAGTTGCGCATCTTTGTGATCGTCGTTTTGGTATTGGAGGCGATGGTTTAATTATATTAAAACTACATGCTTTATATGATTTTGAAATGATCTATTTTAATGCAGATGGTGGGCTGAGTAGTATGTGTGGAAATGGAGCTAGATGTTTGGTTCATTTTGCTAATTTTTTAGAAATAATTAAAAAAGAGACGACCTTTTTAGCTGTGGATGGTCCACATGAGGCGGTCGTTTTAGGAGAAGATCAAATCCGATTAAAAATGGGAGATGTTCTAGAAGTTAAATCCTTTGGGGAAGATTTTATTTTAGATACAGGCTCTCCGCATTATGTAAAATATCAAAATAATATAAGTGTATTAGATGTAAATCAGTTAGGAGCTGAAATACGAAATGCTCCACTGTTTGAGAAGGAGGGAATTAATGTAAATTTTGTAGAAGAGCAATCTAAAAATAAGATTGCAATTCGGACATTTGAGCGTGGGGTAGAGGCCGAAACCTTGGCCTGTGGCACAGGAGTCACCGCCTGTGCTTTAGTTCATCATTTAATCCATAATAAAGAAGAAAAGCATAATAAAATTGAAGTGAAAACCCAAGGCGGAGATTTGCTTAAGGTAGAATTGGATTACACAGAAGATGGATTTAAAAATATTTGGCTCATTGGTCCAGCAAAGATGGTTTTTCGAGGAGAAATTGCTTTGTAGAAACAATTATTTTTTTTCGAAATAAATTGGTCTTTAACTTGAACTTCTACCGCATTTAATACTTTTGAAGCAATGTTTTAACCTGTTGGTTATTAGTTGATTATTTTCGTTGAAACCATTTGTTCTTTAAAGTTATCCACAACGATGTAGATAAAAGAGTGTTTAAAAATGGAACTAGATTAGGCTGTTTTAAAGTTGTTAAATTGTATCGATTATTCACTCTTTAAAGCAAAAAAAATGATGGAGCAAAAAGTCTTAAAGGTCAAGCATTTTACCAATGTAATTCTTCACAGAGCCAATCGAACGATTCGGAAAGATTGGCAAAAATGGTTTATATTTTTTGTAGCTATTTTTTGGGTTTGGCAACGAGACTTTTCCATTCATATTCAATTTTATTCTAAAGAAAATGCAGCTACTCATTTAGAATCTAAATCTAAAGAAAGTTTAGAAACAACAAAGCAAATAACTAAAGGGAAGACGAAACCAAATTATCAACAATATATTAAAGATTTTGCTGCTATTGCACAAACTGAAATGCGAAAGTTTCGAATCCCTGCGAGTATAACTTTAGCCCAAGGACTATTGGAAAGTAATGGAGGAAAAAGTCCTTTGGCAAGTAAGAGTAATAATCATTTTGGTATTAAATGTTTTTCTAAACGATGCGCTAAAGGCCATTGCACTAATTTTTCAGATGATAGTCATAAGGACTTTTTTATTAGATATAAATCAGCTTGGGAAAGCTATCGAGCGCATAGTTTATTCCTTCAAAAAGACCGTTATAAACATTTATTGAAATTAGCTCCTTCTGATTATAAAGCTTGGGCATATGGGTTGAAGAAAGCTGGATACGCTACAGACCCTAAATACCCTGAAAAATTAATTCGATTAATTAAAACCTATAAGTTGGATCAATTTGATCAGCCCTAATTTTCATTCGATTTAATCGGCTATTTTCTTGTTAAAATGACTAAAAAAATGCACATTCGCAGATGAATTTTTAGCTATGAAACTGAATAAAGGAAATATTGAGGATTTAAAGGAATTATTAGCAACACCTAAAAAAATAGGTATTGTTTCTCATCGAAATCCAGATGGTGATGCCATTGGCTCTTCTTTGGGCCTATTCCATTATCTTTCTAGATTAGGTCACGACGCCACCGTTGCCGTTCCTTCTGACTATCCTAGATTTCTTAATTTTTTGCCTGGCGTAAAATATGTTTTGGTTCATGATCGAGATGCGGAAAAAGCAGAAAAACTATTTGAAGAAGCAGATATAATATTTTGTTTAGATTTTAATGCACTTTCTAGAATCGATAAATTAGGTGAAGTGATTCGTGCACAATCTGTGCCTAAAGTGTTAGTCGATCACCATTTGGAACCTGAAGATTTTGCCGAATTTTCACTTTCAGAAACTTCAGCAAGTTCAACCTGTGAGTTGATTTATCATTTAATTGACTTATTACAAGATACCCAAAAAGTGGATGAAATTATTGGAACTTGTCTTTATACAGGTATACTTACAGATACTGGTTCTTTTAAGTATAGCACTTCTCCAAAATTGTTTCATGTAGCTGCTGCTTTACTAGAAACAGGGGTAAAAGATAATGAGCTTCAGAATCAATTATTCAATAGTCAAACGATCAAGCAAATTCGGATTTTAGGTTTTGCATTAACACGCGGAATGCGATTATATCCTGAATATCGAACGGGTTTAATCATGTTGTCTAAGCATGAATTTAAACGGTTTAATATCCAAAGAGGAGATACCGAGGGGATTGTAAATTATCTCTTAAAAATGTATCGGATACGCACCGCCGTATTAATAACAGAGCAAAATAATATTGTCAAACTTTCTTTTCGTTCGAAAGGTAATATTTCTGTACAAGAAATAGCTTCTGCACATTTTAATGGAGGTGGTCATAAAAATGCATCTGGTGGTTCTAGTAAAGCTAGCTTTGAAGAAACTGTGAAATATTTTGAGAGTTTATTGCCTAAATATAAAGATAAGTTACTGGTTGAAGATTAATCAAAAGTTAAGTCATTCTTTTCTTTTAACCAACGATTAATTTGTTTTTGCCATCGGATAGCTTGTTCTCCATGAAAGGGTTGACCATCTAAATTATTGATCCACTGAATGCCTTGAATACTATTCGTTAACCAAATTTCTTCAATGGAATCTAAGTCATTGACAGAAAATTCAGTTTCTACAATATTGATTTTTTTAGCTTTAAAGAATTTAAATAAAAAAGATCGGAAGATTCCATTAATACAACCTGTTTTTAAAGAAGGCGTATAACAGATTCCATTTTTTATAAAAAACAAATTATAGGCATTACCTTCTACTAATTCTTCTTTATCATTTAATAAAATCGTGGCATCTAAACCTTTCGATTTTTTGTATAATCCTGCAAGAACATACGGTAGCGCATTACAGGTTTTGTAAGAAGATAATGGAGAGTATTGCAATAATTTCTCTGGATAGATGTTTGCTTTAAATCCCTTTAAATTCAATGGGAAATATTGGCTTTCCAAAGCGTTGAATTCGATGAGGAATTCTGCTTGATTGTTGGTAGGGGTATATAATCCACCCGCTTTTCTAAAAAAAGTAATTCGAATTCTTGCATTGGAAACCGCAAGGGTTAACTCATTCAAATGATGAACTAAAAAGGTTTTGGTAAATTCCTTAGGCAATTCCATTTGGAGTACCTTTGCTGTTGCTTGCAATCGATCAAAATGCAAAGAAATAAAAGGAAATTGATTATCGAATTTTCGAATGGTTTCAAAGAATCCATCCCCATATGAAAACGCACGATTAGGGTACGTGAAGTCGGGTTTTTTCTTTAGTATACGGCCATTAAAACTAATCATAGGAAATAAAATAAGCCTATATCAAATGATATAGGCTTTCTTTAGTTTTAGTCGATACACATTTCAGGAATGTCTCCATTAATAATGAGTGTACCTTCTGTTTTTTCTTTAATTTCTTCTATAGTAACTCCAGGAGCACGTTCAATTAAATGAAAAGCACCCTCTTTAATTTCAAGAAAGGCGAGATCAGTTACTACTTTTTTAATGCAATTAACTCCTGTTAAAGGCAATGTACATTTTTTTAATAATTTGGATTCGCCCGCTCGATTGGTATGTCGCATGGCAACAATTATATTTCGAGCAGCAGCTACTAAATCCATAGCTCCTCCCATTCCTTTTACCATTTTTCCAGGAATTTTCCAGTTGGCAATATCTCCATTTTGATCTACTTCCATTGCGCCTAAAACCGTAAGATCAATATGACCACCTCTAATCATTTCGAAACTATCGGCAGAACTAAAAAGTGAAGCACCGGGTAAAGTCGTTACGGTTTGTTTTCCTGCATTGATTAAGTCCGCATCAACTTCTTCTTCATATGGGAAAGGCCCCATGCCTAACAGTCCATTTTCAGATTGAAGAAATACCGTCATATCGTCTGGAATATAATTTGCTACTAATGTAGGAATTCCAATACCTAAATTTACATAGTATCCATTTTGTAATTCCTTTGCAATTCGTTTTGCAATTCCTTTTTTATCAAGAGCCATAAGGTCTATTGTGTTTAATTTTTTTAATTAGGATTCTTTAGTTTGTACTGTGCGTTGTTCAATACGTTTTTCATAATCGACACCTTGGAAAATACGTTGAACATAAATTCCTGGAGTATGGATATAATTAGGATCTAATTCGCCCGGTTCTACTAATTCTTCTACTTCTGCAATGGTGATTTTTCCAGCCATAGCCATCATTGGATTAAAGTTTCTTGCAGTGCCTTTAAACATTAAATTACCTAAACGATCACCTTTCCAAGCTTTCACTAATGCAAAATCTGCTTTGAGGGCTGGCTCTAAAACATACCAACGACCATCAATTTGTCGAGTTTCTTTTCCTTCTGCAATTTCCGTCCCATAACCAGTAGCGGTAAAGAATGCAGGAATACCCGCTCCACCAGCTCTAATTTTTTCAGCAAGAGATCCTTGTGGAGTCAATTCTACCTCTAGTTCTCCCGAAAGTAATTGACGCTCAAATTCTGCGTTTTCTCCTACATAAGATGAAATCATTTTTTTTACTTGTTTGGTTTTTAGCATTAAACCAATTCCAAAATCATCTACTCCTGCGTTATTGGATATACATGTTAAACCTGTAGTTCCTTGAGCAACTAAGGCGGTGATACAATTTTCAGGAATTCCGCAAAGACCAAAACCACCAAGCATTAATATGGAGTCATTAGCGATGTCTTTAATTGCCTCGGCAGCATTTGAATATACTTTATTCATATAAAATTATTTTCCGCTAATTTAACGAACTCGTTTCAAATAGTGAAGTGATTTAGGCTATTGTAGTAAAAATAATAGGAAATGTCAGGTTTCATTGAATAGCGGAGTTTTTATTTTTTATTCTTAAAAAAGGAAAAGCCCTCAAAAGATAGGGGTAGACTACTTGAGAGGGCTTTCCATAACTAACCAAAAAAATTATCTTATTAATGTAACATCTCCGCTTATTCGTTGACGGGTATTATCAGGGAAAACTAATACTGCATAGTATACATATACATCCATCGGCATTAATTCACCTTCAAATCTTCCATCCCATCCGTTAGGATCTGAATTGTCAAAAACTAATTCTCCCCATCGATCAAATATCTTGAATGTTTCTACTTCAATATTTCCACGAGTTTCAATATTGAATAAATCATTCAATCCATCATTGTTTGGACTAAAAGCATTGGGTGTTCCAAATTCTGGTTTATTTACCACAATATTTACTGAAGCTGTTGCTGTACACCCTGAGCTTGAAGTGGCCAATACAGTATAAGTAATCGTTTCCAAAGGAGCGGCTTCTGTTGCAGGATTATTCGGTTCACTTAGACCAATTGTTGAAGACCATTCATAGGTTATTTCCCCAATTGGGTTTGTATTATCTGCTACAGGATTGGCAGAAATCATTACCACGTCTCCTTGGTTGATTATGGTATCATTTGACACATTTAGGCTAAATCCGCCAGCAACAAATACAGTAATTTCATCCGTTTCTACACAATCTCCTTGATAGTATTCTACGGTATAAGTAGTAGTCGTATCTGGAGTCGCCACAGGACTTGGACAATCTGTACATGAAAGTCCATCAATAGGAATCCAATTATATGTAGTGCCGTTCATTCCATTTGCATTAATACTTATCGATTCGCCATCACAAATAGTAACATCTTCGTCAGCAGTTACTGAAAGGTCATTAACTACATTGACTAACACTTCTACAGAATCAGTACATGATCCATTGGTAGCAATGAGTTTATATAAAGTCGTATCTGTAGGTGTTGCTATTGGATTTGCACTCATTGGATCATCTAGTCCTGTACTTGGAGTCCAAGTATAAGTGACCCCAGGAAGCGCGGTGTTATTTCCAATAATTACAGATTGTCCAATACATAGTGTAGTATCGCTAATTGCAGAAACTGGAACATCTGTTCTTACTTCAATTCTAACGGTATCCGAATCTGTACATTCTCCAATTGCATAAGATAACATATACGTAGTGGTCGTCATTGGGGTAGCTGTCGGATTAGGAAGATTTGGATCATCTAGATCAGTAGATGGTGTCCAAACATATGTTCCTCCTAAGGCAGCTACGGTAGACTGTAATTGGATACTTTGTCCAATACAAAGCATCGCATCATTTCCAGCATCAACATCTAAATCAGGCGTTACTGTAATGGTGATTGTAGTGTCTTTTACACAAACCCCATTGGTAGCTGATAGTGTATAAGTAGTCGTGCTACTTGGGCTAGCCATGGTATTCGGGTCACTCGCGTCAACTAAACCATCCATTGGAGACCAAGTGTATGTATTGGCCATGTCAATTATTGTGGCTCCAAGCATTATGGTGTCACCAAAACAAATGGTAGAATCTGGAATAGGGCTTAAGGTGATAGGTAAGCCTACATTCACTCTAACACTATCTGTAATAATACAACCCTGATCTGTAAAGCTAACCGTATAAGTGGTTGAGCTGGTAGGAGTTGCTACAGGATTAGGAAGAAATGGATTGCTTAAAGTGGCTGCTGGAGTCCAAGTGAAATTACCACCAATCGATGATAAAGCTTGTAATTGGGCACTTTCGCCTAAACAAATATCTTGATCCAAACCTGCTTCTACTGTTGGGGTGTTGATTACCGTTATTTCCACTTCAGTAGAATCTAAGCATCCTGAACTTTCTGTATATACTTTGTAAGTAATGGAGTTTAACGGTGTAGCCACAGGGTTTGCCGTGTTGGGATCATCAAGATAAGTAGAAGGAACCCAAGTATAGTTTGGACCAATGATATTATCAGCAAGTACAATAGCTTCGCCTTCACAGATGGTAGAATCTGGAATGACGTTTAATGGAAGGCTATTCAATACTTCAACATGGATTGTTCTGATGGATTCACAATCACCAACTGCTAAACTCACCATATAATCTGTTGACATCGTTGGTGATGCAGTAGGATTAGGAATGTTAGGATCATCTAAACCAGTGGCAGGAGACCAAACAAAACCAGTTTGCCCTGATGGATTGGAAGCGGTTAATTCTATACTTCCTCCAGCACAAATATAAACCGTATCTGCATTGGGTAAAAGATCAATACGCGTATCAATAACGGTTACTTCTACCGAATCTATTTCTTGACAATTACCTACTTCTCCAGTAACTACATAAGTAGTAGTCTCTGCTGGTATGACAGTAGGATTATATATTAAGGGGTCATCTAAATCATCATCGGGAGACCAAGAATAGGATAAGGCCCCATCTGCTTCAAGTTGAATGGTATCACCAAAACAAATCGTAGAGTCGGGAGAAACTTCTATAGGAATAAAATCTCGAATTTCAATTACTGCGGAATCGATTTGTATATCACCACAACCTTCGTTGGATAAAACATAAATGATCGCTTCTTCAATTCCTTCATCCATGCCGTCTAGATTGGGTAAAATTGTAAGATCAATTTCAGTAATTCCAGGAGGAAAAACCACTGAATCTGGAAGCATGTCAAAATCAACTCCATTGGTTGCTGTTCCTTGATAATCAAGATAGATCGTTGTTGTATCTGTTTCAGGACCATTTAAGGCCACCGTAAAAGTAACTGAAGCACATCCTTCAATAGTATAATCTAAATCAGGTTCAAATTCATATTCTGGATTGATTGTAGCAATCCCAGTAGTTAAACTATTTGCAGCTATAAAAACACCTGAATCATATTGTCCATCACCCCCTGCATCAGCAATAACTAAGCGCAACGTATAAAAATTACATGGGATTACTGTTGCAATAGCTGTAAGAGGAGTTGTAAAACCATCATACTGAACAGAAATACCATTAGAGTTACATTGTGTAGGACATTGTAATGAGTTGGGAACATCTGCAGCACAGATAAAATATTGATCATTATTTTGACAATTTATATTTTCAATTGCTACAGGTAAGGTAGTACCAGGGACCAATGCAATGTTTTGTTCTCCAACTATTCCAGGTCCACTTATAAAGAAAGCAAAGACATCATTAAATGCCGAATTAATAAACTCTGGATATTCTTCTGACCCAAAAACATAATCAAAAGAAAGTAAAGAAGTCGCAGCATAAACTTGAAATTGGAGTTCACAGGCATCCTGTGTAGGGAATGGGGAGACAACAAAAGGATCAAGAGTTGGATCTCCTGGAAGGCCTAAATCAGTCCCAGTGGCAGCATTATCATTTGGTCCTTCTGCATCTTCTGCTGAGCCATTCGTAAGAATAATACCACTTTGAATACCTATTTCACTTATACCATATGTTTCAAATGTTCCATATGCTCCACCTGGGCAGTTTAATTGGACATTATTCACGATCACCCCAGGAGATGATATTAAATCTGTCAATGCATTTTCAGGGACATTCGATGTTACATCAATAGGAACAGGGATAGTACAAGGATCAGAGGAACAGGAGAAGCTTCCAGACCATCCACCCGCACTCCCAAATAAATTAGAACTGAAAGCTATAGTCATACAACCACTTGCTGCTTGAAATTGCAATCCACTACCTGAACCTGTTAATTGCCCTAATACAGGCCCTGAAGAACTTGCAGTTTCATAGATTGTTAAAAGATCTCCATCAGTTGAAATATCGTAATTGTCAATATCTAAAATAATACATTGATGTGGATCAGTAGGACAAATACTATATTCCCAATTTTCTTGATTTAAATAATTTCCACCCAATCCACCACTATCTTCTATTGTTCCAGTACAATCCGTTAAATCTGGAGGATCTACGCTACTTCCATTTGGTGCACAAGGATCATTAGAACAAGCCCATGTGGCTTCCCAACCTGGGTTGGTGACACTTCCGTCTGACGTAAATTGCAGCGTTATACAATTGGGAGCTTCTATTGTAATATTACTTCCAGTTCCTGTCAAATTACCTAATAATGGATCGCCAATTGTAGGACCATTGTAAATAAACAAATTATCAAAACCATTCTCAATATCATATTGTACTATAGTAACTGATAAACATGTAAATGGATCTGTTGGACAAACAGAATAAACCTCGTTGGCATTATTGTTATAATCGCCAAAAGCACCTCCAGTATCAAAAAATGTACCTGTACATTCTGAAAAATCAGGTGGCGGTGGTGGGGCAGTGGTACACATTGCTGGACCACAAATCCAACTACCTTCAAAACCTGGGGCTACTCCAATTCCATCGGATGTAAATTGTATGGTCATACAACCACTTGCGGCTTG
>JAHDCJ010000005.1:61210-66125 GCA_020629935.1 Saprospiraceae bacterium
GGTTCGTATTCGTCAATACATAATTGAAAACTTCCAGAATTTGGTGTTCCAGAAGCAGAATAGTCATTTATTCTTATATAATAGGTTTCTGAAGGATCTAAACCAAGAATTTCTAAACTCAACATATTACTACCTAAAGTAGCTTGCGTACATGTTAGTTCTGCAAAACCACTACAATCCCCACGATAAACAGCAATTTGTGGATTTAGCATTGTATTGCCATTGATAATAATTTGAATATCCGTAATTGTAGCTGTGGTGCTAAAAGTAAACCAAATGTCTCGCTGTCCGCCATTCCATGGAGGAGTACATTGTGTTGGGATACCATAACCTGCTTCCTCTGTGGCTAATTCATTAGTGAATTCATCAATGGTGGAGCAATAATCCGATATACTCGGTATGTTAATTGCATTTATACAATCATTGTTTGGTGGTTGGGCATATAAAAGGAAAGGAAGAAGAATAAATAGGGTAGAGAGAAAGTGTTTCATTTGGTCAATTTTTGGTTTTGGGAATTTTTTAACCACAAATGCGCATTATTATGTGCGAAAACCAAAAATAGGTAATTTATTAGGAATAAAAAATTGTGTTTGACAATAGATTATATTCTTTTTTAATAAATAGCAATATTTTATTTATTCCATTTAAAAAGTAGGACAATAAATGGTCTTTGATAGATCTTTCCCAGTATATCCAACAGATATCTCAAATGCTCCAACCCCTGAACTTGCTGGAGTTAATGAGGAAATATTTCCATCAAATGAAAAACCAAAACGAATACGATCGATTTCAAATGCGACCAAGAGTACTACTGCATCTACTGAGATAGAATTTTTTACATCAAACACAGGACGAGCCCATGTGCCAATATATAAAGAAGCGCCATTAAAATCGCTAAGTAAAAACTTTAGATTAGCACCCGCATTTGCTTGAAATTGAGCACCTTGGTAATAAGCTAATACCCTTGGTAGCAACGAGGCTTTTCTTGCAATTGGGAACTCAGCTCCAAAATGGGCAGTAAGTAAAGGATCTAATGCTATTTTCGTTTCATCCTCAAAAGAGATATTGGGTAAGTTTACATGTTTACCACTTAATCCAAAATGGAAGGATTTCATTTCTTTAGGATTGTACGTCCAAAAAATGCCTGCAGAAAGATCAGAATACGCAATATTGTTGGTAAGTAAGGCTTCACTTGAAGGAATAGAATAACCTGTAACGCCATCAAATTGATCATTAAAGTTGACACGTTCAAAATTTACATTTTTTTGAGCAATGCCCATTTGAATACCGCCACTTAAATATTGTGTTTTCCTAAAATTTAAGGATTTATGAAAAGCTACAGACAAGTCTACTTGGTTGGTGCTGAACTGCGTGATACCCGCTTTTTCTGAATTGAAGATCATCCCAAAGCCAAGTTTATCACCTCCTCGGTTATTTCCTATATTTACATGAAAATCAAAACCTACGGCAATGTTTACAAAAGGAAAGTCAGATACAGAACTCCATTGGTTTCTGTAATTGGCCATTAACCTATACTTTCCAGCCATTACTCCGCTCAAAGCCGGATTAAGATTTAATGGGTTTGCGTAAAATTGAGAGAAGTGCCGATCTTGAGCTTTTAAAGCAAAAAATGGAATTATGAATAATAAAAATAGAATATAAGTTTTCTTCATTACAGATTAGTGTCTTTTTTTCCGGCCCAAATATAGACAATTCAGTTGATTATGTATTTTATTATTGTCTTGACTTTGCAATAAATACGCTATTTTAACGTCCTTTGTTGCTTTAAATAACGAAATATTTGTTCTTCTGGTATATTTGATCGTTATCCAATCTTACATTTAGGGTTCTTCTTTTCTATTTATTCAAAGAAATAATGAGATTATTTAAAATCAATTTATAGATTTTATTGCCTTTTACCTTATTTTTTTACCTTTAGCATTCGTTTTATTGGATAGATAGATTTAATATTTTAAATATGAATTATGGCATATGCCCACTAAGTTCGGTTCCAGTTAGAAGAACAGCTGCAGATGGTAGTGAAATGATTACCCAGTTGCTTTTTGGAGAAACTTTTGAAATTCTTAAACAAAAAAAGAATTGGCAATATATCCGTTGCACTTGGGATGATTATGAAGGCTGGATTGATGAAAAACAAGGTCGAATTATTGAAGAAAAGGACTTGGGTTTTTATACAAAGGAATGTGCCTATAGTTTAGAGTTGACTCAAGGTGCTATGAGCAATAATTATTATCTACCGATTTTATTAGGAAGTAATTTACCCGATTATGATGGAATTAAGTTTTCCCTTTTAGGTCAAGCCTATACTTTTAGTGGAAATGTGATTAATCCGAAGGAAACGAAAATTGATGCGGAGCTTTTAATCAAAATTGCAAGACGATATCTTTTTGCACCATATTTATGGGGTGGTCGTTCTCCATTTGGTGTAGATTGTTCTGGTTTGGTTCAAGTGGTATTCAAAATGTTGGGAATCAATTTGAAGAGAGATACAACTCAACAAATTCATGAAGGACAACTCGTAGATTTTATTCAAGAAGTACGACCAGGAGATTTGGCTTTTTTCCAAAATGCAAAAGGAAAAACATGCCATGTAGGAATTTTATTACCAGAAGGTAAAATTTTGCATGCTTCTGGATATGTACGTATTGATTATTTAGATCATTATGGCATATTTAATGCAAATCAAGGAAAATATACCCATCAACTTCGTGTCATCAAAAGAGTCTTGGCTGAAGATGAAAGTAATATGGAAGGTTTTAGTTTGCCACAAACAATGCGCATTGCCGAAAAGCCTTTATTTTAGTCGATATTTTAAGTTGACCTATCGAAATTGTTTTTTTTAATTACTTTAGGCTATAACTTGTAACCAAAGCAATAATCATTTATTATTATTACACTTTATGGTATTCAAAAAATTTAAACAATGGTTAGGGATCGAAGGCATTAAAATTGAAGTTTTATTGCCTGAGAAAATTGATTTATCTGATGGACAAATTATTGGACAAATTCGATTCTCTACTATGCATACGCAACGAATTGCCCGGACAAAAGTCCAATTGGTAGAAAAATATTCACACGGCAGAAGGAAAAATAAAAGGATGTCTGAATTTGTACTAGGGGAAGTATTCTTAGATGATGAATTCATGGTTTATCCTGAAGAACCACATGTGATTGACTTCGTTTTGCCTTATAAGCTCATTTATTCTAATATGGATAAAAATGCAGTTAATGGTGGTTTCAAAGGAATCTTTGCTAAAATGGCAAAATCTATTAGTGGAGTGGATTCAGAATTTAGAGTGGAAGCTACTTCAAAAGTTTCTGGTACGGCATTAAGTCCTTTTGATAGAAAAATAGTAAACTTTTCATAAAAAAATAAAAGAATATTTTGGGAACCCTCCTTTAATTAAAAAAATTATTTTAGCTTCGAGCTATTAGCTTCTAAAGTGTTATAATTCTTCTTTTATGAAAAAAGGTATCGTGCTGTTCTTAAAATTATTTCTCCTAGCGGTAGTACTTATCGTAATTTATGTTCTTGGTAGTATTTTACATGGAACCATGACTGATTTTCAGCCTGAAGAAATTATAAACCTTGAGCTGAAAACCAATGCTCCATTAAAAACAATTGAAGATAGTGTATTGACATTCGCAAATTGGAATGTGGGTTATGGTGGGCTAGGAGAGGAATCAGATTTCTTTTATGATAATGGCGGTTTTCTTACTTCGAAAGGAAAAATGATTCGTGCACCCAAAAATAATGTAGAGAAAAACATTGATGGTGCATTGGCATTTATAAAAAATAACCCAGCTGACTTTTATCTTTTCCAAGAGGTTGATGTCAATTCAAAGCGTAGTTATTATATCAATCAAATGGAGAAATATCAGGCCATTTTGCCTAATTATTCTTCTACTTTTTCGGTAAACTTTAGAGTTAAACGTGTTCCATTACCTGTATTAGAACCTTGGAGAGTCATGGGTAAAATGGAAAGTGGTTTAGGTACTTTTGCTAAATATCAAAGTACAAAAGCTACTCGATATCAGTTTCCAGGAAAATATGATTGGCCAACACGGATTTTCCAACTTGATCGTTGCTTTGCGATGCATCGATATCCCACCGCATCTGGAAAAGAATTAATTGTAATCAATACGCATAATTCGGCTTATGATAATGGTTCTTTGAAAAAAGCTCAAATGAAATATCTAAAGGACTTCCTTCTTTCTGAATATGAAAAAGGAAATTATGTGGTAGTAGGAGGTGATTGGAATCAATGTCCTCCCCATGTTCCTTTTGATAAGTTTATGAAAGAACAAGAAGATGGACGATCCTATGCTCAAATTAATATTGCTGCTGATTATGTTCCTGAAGATTGGTCTTGGGTTTTTGACGAATCAAAACCAACCAATCGGAAATTAACAGATCCGTATATACATGGAAAAACTTTCGTTACCTTAATTGATTTCTATTTAGTCTCTCCAAATCTAGAGATTTTAGAAGTTAAAGGTATTGATCAGGCTTTTAAGTATTCTGATCATCAACCCGTAATGATGAAGGTGAAATTGAAATAATAGAATTATTTTCTATTCGCTAAAGTTGATCTATTTCCCATTGAATATTTTCTCTAGCCGAGACTTCCCATTTTTCTTTAAATAAGGAACTATAATAGATTTGATCTTTTTTTAGAAATTGAATCATTGTTTTTTTACGTCCCGTGGTATACATGAAGTTAGGATAAATTTGATATTCTTTTCTAATTGCAGAACAATACTTTTCATAAGTAGGTCTAGGAGCAGCAAGGATGGCTAAATCAAAATCAATCAATAATTTATTTTCTTCATCTTGTACGAGTGGGCTATGGTTTTTTGTACTAATAATATATTGATTTATTTTTTCTAATTT
>JAHDCJ010000005.1:66225-82076 GCA_020629935.1 Saprospiraceae bacterium
ATTGCTTGGATACTGGGTATCGCAGATGAATCTGCGGTTTCTAAAAATACAGATTTCAACCAATTGAGTTGGCTTTGATCTAGTTTCGTGTTAATAATCGGGAATACCATTATCTAAAGGTCATAAGATTTGTGTTAAAAATCAACTAAAAATGATTTTACCCCTACTTTTTTACAATTTTAAAAAGGATAACCTATGGCTAGATTAAGCCTAGCATCAAATGGGTTAAAATCACTTAGTTTTTTATAAACAGAATAATTTCCATTTTCATCAGGTATTGGATTTCTTAATTTATAGGCAAAATCAAGTCGAATAATAAAATAACTAAAATCTAGTCGCATACCTACTCCTGCATCAATAGCAATTTGTTTGAAAAAGTTTGATGAAAGTACCGCGTCTGGTCCTCGATCATCTAATTTTATAGTCCAAATATTTCCTGCATCTACAAAAAAAGCGCCTTCCAAAACAGAAAATATATCAAAACGATATTCCATATTGGCTTCTAATTTGAAATCCCCTGCTTGATAAGGTTGTGTAGAAGGATCATTAATGAGTACAGAGTCTACAAATGAACCAGGACCTAAACCCCGCAATCTCCATCCTCTCATAGATGTTGTTCCTCCTGAAAAATATTGTTTAACATAAGGCACTTCTGTTGAATTATTATAGGCAGTTCCCACCCCCATAAATAACCTTCCTGCTAAAGAACTCCGACGATTAAATTTTTGATAGTATCTAAAATCATTGTCTAAACGAATATACTGGGAATAATCAAAATCAAAGGGTTGGAATGTTTGATTGGGTTTAATTATTCGATCAAAAGAATTGGCTATGTTACCAGCAGATTCAAAATTCCCTCTATAATAAAATGAAATTCCATTCTTCCGAACTGGGCCTGTATAAATAAATGAATAATTAGAGCCTAGAATAAATTGATTGGTAAAACTATTTTGAATATAAAGATTAGAATTTAATATACTACTAAATGCACTTCGAATTTCTAAGATTCTAAAGAAGTCAAGACTTAATGGATTCATGATATGCTTGATATGTTTATTCTGTTTCCATTCATAACCAAAGGAGGTTGAAAATACGTCATACCGATAATAATCTCTACGATCTAAAAAATTATAATCTAATGTGAGTCGCGATACCGCAGGTCTTCTAGGATTATTTTTTAGTTTAAAAGGAACCACCCATTTAGGAAAATATAAATTAAATTGAGCACCAAAATCAATGGTTTGAAATAGATTATTAGAGCTTCCAAATCCATATTCTACTCCTCCGTTTAAGTTTACAGTAAATGCTTCAGCTCCTTTTAGGAAATTTCGATTTCTATAATTGACATTTAAACCTGTACCTAAAGCAGCCCCATTGTCTGTATGTAAATCAATGTCATAACCTAGTAGCTGTTTTTTATTTGGTGTTAGAAAAATCGTAAAATCAAGAGTGGTGCTATCTTCTTTGCTAATAAAATAGCGCATCGTCACAAATTTATAAATCCCAAGCTCCGACAATCTTTTTTTAGTATCATTAAAATCATTTTGCTTAAACAATTTGCCCTTTTCTATAAACATCGCATTAAGCAAGGCTTTGGACTTTATGCTCATTTTTTCTTTATATAAAAAATGATAACCTCCAGGAAGTGATAACGTGTCAAAAGAGGTTATTCCTGATTTTGCCGTATAATAACCAGGATAAATGTAAATATCTCCAATTCGGTATTGTTGGTGTCTCGTGGTGTCTGTAGGGTTTAAAACATAAGTAGAAACGTCAACTTTTAAATCGGTGCTATCAAAAGATTTGTAGATTACATAGTTGGGATAGAAATAGGCAAATCCTTGATTTCTGAGTGATTGACTGATTCTGTTTTTTTCTCGATCAAATAATTTACTATCTACAGGTGCTCCTTTTTTTAGATAACTTTCTTCCGCATCATTAAGTACTAAGGTTCTAATAACAGGATCTTCGATTTGATAATTGACGCTATCTACACCATAAATCTCTTTGGTATCTATATGATAAACAACCGTCGCTTTTTTCTTTTTAACATCGTATTTAGGCGTTACTTTAGCATTAAAATATCCTTTGTTATTTAGATAATAATGCATGGACTCTCTTGTTTCATCTATGTCTTCTATCCTAAATATTGCAGGAGGTTCTCCTACTTGATTATGAATCCACTTTTTAAACTTTTTGAGCGAATCTTGTTTGGTCTTATTGTACAGCCATAAGCGCGTCTTGAACAAGCCTAATAATTTACGATTGGTTTTTTGTCTAGTAATGGTGTTTAATTCGTAGGAAAGGTTACGCTTTTTCTCTATATTCAGCTTCGAATCTAACTTTATTATATTTTTATTTAGTAAGATTTCATCTTTTTTCAAATAACGGCTATTATTGCATGCAGGTAAAGCCAAAAGCAAAATTGCTATTGTAATTAGTCCCAACCATTTTTTGAAATTAAAACTCATGTTGTCAAAAGGTTCGATAAAATTTATTAATTCGCTGAGGAAAAAAAAGTATCGACAAAAGTATAATAAATTTGTGGTAGAAGGTGAGAAAATTGCAATAGAAGTTATTAATTCTTCGTGCAATATTCATTCCATCTATACTACGGAAGAGTTTTTAAACAAAATTCCTATTTCTCAAAAGGCAAAATTAGCCAGAATTGAATTAGTTACCAATAGTGAACTTCAAAAAGTGAGTAGTTTAAGTACTGCAAACGAAGTATTAATCATTTGTGAAATTCCAAATCCTTTGGTTGATCCAACAATAGTAGAAACAGACTTTGCTCTTTACTTAGATGATATCAATGACCCAGGTAACTTAGGTACGATTTGGAGAATAGCAGATTGGTTTGGGTTCCCTTATGTCTTTTGTTCTTTGCAAACAGTAGATCCTTATAATGAAAAAGTGATTCAATCTTCCATGGGCTCTTTTCTACGTGTACCCATAATTAGAACAAATGCCCTCGAGTTGTTTGAACAATTCCCCAATATGAAGGTTTATGGTACAACAATGGATGCAAAAAATGTATTTGAAACAGGTCCTCTAGATCCAGGATTTGTGCTTATTGGCAGTGAAAGTCATGGATTAAAAAAAGAACTTTTAGACCGAGCAGACATAAATCTTGCAATACCCAAACATCATGAGGGCCCTGAATCATTAAATGCAGGGGTAAGTGCAGGAATAATTTGCGCTAGCTTAAGGAATCAAAAATAAATTTAAATTAAACCCTTTAAATAAAAAATATGGAATACAGAAGATTAGGGAAATCAGGATTACAAGTGAGTGCACTTTCTTTTGGGTCTTGGATTACCTTTGGAAAACAAATTGGAGATGGGGTAGCAGAAAAATTGATGGCTACCGCTTATGATCATGGAGTTAATTTCTTTGATAATGCGGAGATTTATGCGCGTGGTCAATCCGAAATTGTCATGGGTAAAATCCTCAAAAAGATGAATTGGGACCGAACTTCCTTTGTGGTTTCAAGCAAAGCTTTTTTTGGTGATGGTGGTCAAAAACCAAATCAAAGAGGACTTAGTCGTAAGCATTTAGTGGAAGCTTGTGAGGCTGCACTTAAACGTCTTCAAGTAGATTATTTGGATTTATATTTCTGCCATAGACCAGATAAAAACACCCCAATGTATGAAGTGGTCTGGACAATGAACATTTTAATCCAGCAAGGAAAAATTTTATACTGGGGAACTTCCGAATGGAGTGCACAAGAAATTATGGAAGCACATATGATCGCTGAAAAATATAACCTCATTGGCCCAACAATGGAACAACCACAATACAATATGTTTGTGCGTGATAAAGTGGAAGTAGAATATAGCCAAATTTATAAAACAGTTGGACTAGGAACGACCATTTGGTCGCCATTAGGATCGGGGGTTTTGACAGATAAATATATTAAGGAATTCCCTGAAGGAACACGTTTAGGAATGGACGGTTTTGAATGGCTAAAAGAACGATCACTTACACCAGAGCGGTTGGAAGTAGTTCGTGGACTAAATAATCTTGCTTTAGAATTGGGCACTTCATTGCCTAAATTAGCCATTGCTTGGTGTGTTAAAAATCCGAATGTGAGTACTGCTATCTTAGGAGCTTCAAAGCTTCCTCATCTAGAGGAAACATTACAGTCTTTAGAAGTAATACCTTTGATTACTGATGAAATAACTGAAAAGATTGAAGGAATTTTAGGAAATCAGCCTATAGCGCCACAATTCTAAATTTTCTAGAAATATTAAGAATAAAAAAGAGCGCATAAATAATGCGCTCTTTTTTATTCAAACCAATCGAAAATTATAATCTAACCTAGAATACAAAGCCTACACGAAGTGTGGTTCTATTGTATAAAATCTTTTCAATAAATCTATTTTCAGGAGCGGTACTTCCTGGATCAATAGGGAAAACATTCCATTGGTTATCAACTCCATATAACTTCGCTTTTTGTATACGCTGTCCAATGCTAAAGGTAGTTTGACCTTGTTTCCTTGTAGGCAATCTAACCCCAACTTCGGCATTAAACATAATGCCTCCATCCATATCATAAATGCCTCTCCAATTTACATTTTGTGTATTGGGTGTGAGTCCATAACCGATCCCAATTCGATAATATGGGGAAGTTGATTTTTTCAATGCATAACCTCTTACATCCAGATATACTGGAATTATCCCGGGATTATCCATGTAGAAATCTGAACTTATACCAAGTCCAAGTCCTACATAATTATTTATTTGATAGCCTACGGCGTAGTCCAAACTTACACCCAAGCGAAACCAACCATCTCCTCCAATGCCAGGCATAAATCCAAGGTTAAAAGCGTTGTATATCCCACGCTGTTTTACTTTAAAATCTCGGAAAACTCTTGGAATAAGTTTATTGTCAATCTTTTCTGCACTAATCGTTTCGATTTCTTCATACTTAAGTACAAATTCACTTCCTCCAATGACTTGAATTTTTGCATATTCACCATATACATGTTCTTTAATTTTTCCTTTTAGAATACTTCCATTCTTTAGGTAAATTACATCCTGCATTTGATGTTTAGAAGAAGAAGTCGTATTTAATTCCTGATCTGGTTGTGCGGCTATTTTTATACTACTACAAAGAAAAAGCAGCAAAAATAAATAAGTTATATTTTTCATTTCGATTGATTTTATAGAGAAGTAATACTTGAACTTTTAAAATTAGGCTTTGGTTCTGGGCAAAAAAATGGCCGTTTTCAAGGAATCGGAAAGATAAATAATCATTTCGACAATAATTAATTCCCAAAAAACGGCCGCTGTATTTTATATTATTTTTGTACTGGAATCACACTAAGCATTTCAATACTTGTAGGATTAGTAGCATCATATTGATACAATCCATCTTCTCCAATGACAAGTAAATTATTTCCTAATGCAATGATGTCAAATGCTCGGATATTTTCAATATGAGCAAGTTCTTTTACCTCATTTGGATTTGATACATCCAATGCTTTAAATCCATACATCCCTTCGGTTACAAATAAATAATCTCCCTTAATTGACAATCCATGTGGATTTTGTAAAGAAAAAGAATTTATCAATAATGGGTTTTCTAAACTGCTTACGTCAATGATATCTAATTGATTGGTGAATCCCCAACATTCTGTTCCATTTCTTAAAGTAACATAGGCCGTATTATTTTGAGCAACCACAGGATCACAAGCGGTCGCATGCTGGAAGAATGAACTAAACGTCGGATTTGACGGATCAGTTAAACTATAGATCATTACTCCACTGTCTCCTCCAATCATCAGATGATCTTTAAAAGGGAATAAAGTTTCTGCATTTGTAAAATCAATTCGTATTGAATTTCCAGCCACAGGGCAAGTAGGTTCGCTAAGGTCAAAAACTCTTAAATTTCTTACATCTACCGTATATAGCTTCGTATTGTATAAGGCAAAACGAGCTGTTGAACCACTTACACCACCTTGTAATCTAGAGCCTGCATTTGATCCATCAGCGACTGCAAAACCACCATTTTCAAATTGAGTAAATTCATTGTTTTCCCATCCTATAATTCGTCCTTCTACACAATCTAAGGTTTCAGTTACCCGTTCTTGGGTGTAGTAGCCAATGATCGTATTTTCTCCAGATTCTTCATAAGGAAATACATTTTCAACACGTTTAATTAAGTTGCCATTTAATGGATCGGTCATGTTAATGGTTAATAAATCAGTATAACTATCCGCATATAGGATGTTATTTCTCATGGTAATATCAATGTTACCAGGAATAGTAATAAAACCTAAGTTTAATGGATTAGATGGGTCAGAATTATCAAAAATGTGAATTCCTTTTCTCTGTTCATTGATGAATAAATAGTTATCATAAAGATAAATTTTACCCGGTTTTTCCAAGGCTTGACTTCCTACATTGGTGATTGAAGTTCTAAAATCGTCATACGAGATCAAAACGGGATCGTATTTGGTGTACGTCATTTCTCTACTGCATTTGTCTTTGGTACAGCTTTGAAACATCATCATGCTTAAAAATAACATGGCTAATAAACTCGAAGTTTTTGACATAATTTGAATGTTTTTAATGGAAAAATTTAAATTAGACGGGTATCTAAATGCTGAACGGGGATTTATGTTTATTCGTTGCTTCATTTTATTTTTTATTGAATATTAAATGGTTTTAATTTGGCTTTCACTATTAAGACAGCGTGTAAAAATAAAACACGTATTAAAAGGAAGGATTTTTTAGCTTTTTTTTAAGGTTTTGTTTTAGTCTGTTGATAATCAGTAATTTCTATTTTGTTTTTTTTCGTAAAAAAAAAGCCAAACTATTATGTTTGGAATTACTTAATCCTTTTTTTATTTAAATTCAACTATCTTTTTATATTTAGAAATAAGAAGGAATATATGAGAAAAATTGTGCTATTTCTATTTTGGATAAGCTTATTATTAAGCGCAATATATTGTAATCAGAGTGGTAATGAGACCTATCACACCAACGAATTCCTTAATTTAAATGATACGGTAAGTTATGTAGGCATGGAAACATGTCGATCTTGTCATGCCAATGTATATGATACTTATATACATACAGGGATGGGCCAATCTTTTGATATAGCCACCAAAGAAAAAAGTGCAGCTAAGTTTGATGAACATGCCATAGTGTATGATAAGGATACCGATTTTTATTACAAACCATTTTGGAAAGATAGTAGCCTGTTCATTAAAGAATTCCGATTGGAAAATAAAGATACCATTCATTCAAGAACCGAGAAAATTAGTTATGTCATTGGATCTGGACAACATACCAATTCTCATTTGATTGATCAAAATGGATATGTATTCCAAGCGCCAATTACCTTTTATACACAAGATGGAAAATGGGATTTGGCTCCTGGTTTTGAGGGAGGAGCTAATTCAAGGTTTAGTCGAATTATTGCTACAGAATGTATGACTTGTCACAATCATTTGCCCAAACAATTGGAGGGTGCTGTCAATAAATATGAAAAAGTGCCCACAGGAATAGAATGTGAACGTTGCCACGGTCCTGGTGAAATTCATGTCAAAGAAAAGCTAGCGGGTAATATTATAGATACCTCAAAGTATATTGATTATTCGATCGTAAACCCTGCACATTTACCTGTAGATTTAGAAATGGACATTTGCCAAAGATGCCACCTGCAAGGAACCGCTGTGCTTAAAAAAGATAAAACCTTTTATGATTTTAGGCCAGGAATGAAATTGAGTGAAGTGATGAATGTATTCTTGCCTAGATATACCAATGCGCATGAAAAATTTATTATGGCATCACAGGCTGATCGTATGCGATTAAGTGATTGCTATAAGATAGGGGAGATGAGTTGTACTAGCTGTCATAATCCACATAAAAGTGTACAAGCTACCAGTATCAATCAGTTTAATCAAGTATGTGCAGGATGTCATCAAAATGATACGCAGAAAAAATGTACAGAGCAAGCCACTGCGCTTAGTGCAGCTGAAAATAATTGTGTACAATGTCATATGCCTAAATCGGGAAGTATCGATATTCCACATGTACGAATTACAGATCATTACGTAACAAAACCAGTGAAGGAACCTCAAAAATCAGCAATTGCTGAGTTTGTGGGTTTGGCTTGTTTAACTAAAGATAATCCCGAGCCTTTGGAAATGGCAGAAGGTTATCTAGCTTTATTTGATAAATTTGTTCCAGATCTAAAGATGCTTGATTCTGCTTCTTTTTATTTAAATAGATCAAAACAATCTACACAAGATAAATTAGATGCTACCGTGCATCTTGCTTTCAATAAGGGCGATTTAGAAAAAATTATTAATCAATCTAAGGAAGTGCCTATTGAAAAAATAAACCAAGCTTGGACGCTTTATCGAATAGGAGAGGCTTTTTCAAAAACGGGTCAACATCAAGCGGCTGAAATTTATTTTGAAAAAGCAGTAAAACTGCAAAAATATAATCTTGATTTTAATACAAAATTAGGAGCGACCTTAATGCATTTAAAAAAGAATGCAGAAGCGAAGGCGGTATTTAAATTTATTCTTGCTGAAAATGAGAAAGAACCCGTAGCGCAAAGTAACATCGGATATATTTATTTATTAGAAGGGGATCTTAAAAAATCAGGGGAGGCTTATGATAAAGCCATCGCCTTAGATCCTGATTATGAACAAGCTTTGTTTAATAAAGTGGGTTGGCATTTGGTTCAAAAACAAGAAGCACCTGCAATCAATTTGTTAAATAGAATACTCAAGAAAAATCCTTCCAATGAAAAGGCAAAACAAATTTTAACTCAATTAAAAAATCAATAATGCCTTACTTTTTTTTCTTATTTATTTGTCTTTTTCTGTCTTGTAATACTTCTGTAGAAAATAAAGAACAACAAGCTACTTCGGTAAAAGATTCTACAAAAGATACGATAGCTTCACCGAAAATAAAAAGTGGAGAAAAAGAAGGATATGAGTTTAGAAATAATGGCAAACGAAAAGCCGATAAATTCGCCGCTCTTTTTCAATATGATAGCCTCACCTCTTTTAAGATGAAATCTTTTGTTGAATCTTTTGATTTAGCGCTGCATCGTCAAGAAAAAATATTAAAAGGGAAAAGTAAAAAAACTTATCGTTCTGGAAATTTAACCTTTACTGCACGTGATTTGATTCGCGTCACCCAAATATTACACGATACCCTCACGAATCCAATGGATAAGCTCGATGCCTTTCAAATAAAAGGTGAAGACGGAAGAGGAAATGTACATTTTACGGGATATTATTCACCTATAATTCCTGTGAAAAAAGAAAGAGATAAAGACTACAAATATCCATTGTATAAAAAGCCTAAAATGACTAAAATGCCTACAAGAGAACAGATTGATTTTGAAGGCGCATTGGAAGGGAAATCTCTTGCTTTAGCCTATGCAAAAGATCAATTGGCTGTATATTCCATGCATGTCCAAGGCTCAGGCTATGTGCAGTTTCCTGATGGCAAAAAAGTGACTATGCAATTTGGTGGACAAAATGGGTATAAATACAAAAGTATTGGCAAGTATTTAGTTTGGAAAAACAAAGTAAGTGAAGCAGATATTTCCTTAGGATCAATCAAAAAGTATTGTGCCACTTATCCTGATTCTGTACGCGGTTTATTAAGCTATAATCCATCGTATACTTTTTTTAAACCTTCTAATCAAGGTCCAATTGGAGCTGGAGGGGTAGAGTTAGTTGGTGGAATTTCAGCGGCAGTAGATCGTAAATTTATCCCTCTTGGAGCAAGTTTACTTGCAGAAATCCCTGTTTTAAACGAAGAAGGTAAATTACTGAGACATGAGTTAAAGATTATCATGGCTCAAGATGTTGGTGGTGCTATTAAAGGACCAGGGCATATCGATTTGTATTTTGGTGATGGAAAGCCCGCAGAGCAATTAGCTGGTCCGATGCATCATTATGGACGAGTGTGGTTATTATTGCCAAAGAAAGAATAGCCTTTACTTTATCTTTGAATAAATAAATTTTATAAAAAAAAGGCGGTTATTCCAATGAATAACCGCTTTTCATAAACCCAAATAATAAACCTTTTACAGAATTACCCTTCTGTCATTATCATAATGGTAAAGAAGTAAAAAGTAACAAAATCTAGGCTTTATTTTTTTGACTTGGTTTTAAACGCTTATAAATGTTGGGTTTTGTAATGCCCATTCGAGCGAAGAAATGTCCCCAGGAAACACGTAAAACACCAAGTCCATATTTCATACTTCGTTTGAAGTTAATCGATGAAGCTTCATCGAAATATTTAGTTGGACAAGTCACTTCCGCAATACCGAATTTTGCAAAGATTACTTGAGAGAGCATTTCATTATCAAAAACAAAATCATCATCATTTTCATTAAAATTAATCGTTTCTAAGACTTCTTTAGAAAATGCGCGGTAGCCGGTATGATACTCAGATAATTTATGATTAACCAATACATTTTGCGAAAAGGTTAAAAAACGATTGGCAATATATTTATACATCGGCATTCCACCTTGAAGGGCTCCTTTTCCTAAAATTCGTGAACCTAAAACTACTTGATAAAGATCTTCCCCAATAATATTTACCATAGAAGGGATGAGTTTAGGTGTATATTGATAATCTGGATGAAGCATTATTACAATGTCTGCCCCAATCTCTAAAGCTTTATTATAGAGTGATTTTTGATTTCCTCCATAACCCTTATTGTTTTCATGACGAATGATATGTTTTATACCTAATGCTTTGCCAACTTCAGCTGTATTGTCTGTACTACAATCATCACATAAGATGACTTCGTCTACAAGATAAAATGGAATCTCATTATATGTTTTTTCAAGGGTTAGGGCTGCATTATAAGCAGGTAAAACCACCACGACTTTCTTGTCTTTGTACATGTCTAAAAGAAGTTTTCGTTTAACTTAAAATTGAATAGTTATTAAGTTAGCAGTAAAAAAATAAACAGCAAAAATAATAATGTGTTAGATAGTTTTCTAAAAAAACGGAATTTCTTTAATATTCTTATCCATATTCCAAACTTTCTTCAAAATCGTCATAATAATTCTTTCATTTTGTGATTAAATTGATTCAAGTTGATTAATTTTGCGCATCAATATGAAACGTATGAAGATTCTTCAATTATGCAAAAAATTTCCATATCCTTTAAAAGATGGAGAATCTGTTGCAGTTACTTTTTTGAGTAGTGCCATGCATGAATTGGGAGTTGAAATCGATTTGTTGGCCATGAATACCACGAAGCATTATTTTGACATGGATTTACTCCCCAATACGTTTAACCATTATGAAAACATTCATGTGGTCCCTTTTGATAATAAATTAAAGATTAAAGATGCGTTTCTAAATTTATTTTCGAATAAATCTTTTCATATTAGTCGATACGATCTTCCTGTTTTTCGTGAAAAAATAAAAAAATTACTTGAAAAAAAACGCTACGACATCGTTCAACTCGAAACATTAAATCTAAGTCCTTACATAGAAACGATTCGGAAATACTCGGATGCAAAAATTGTGATGAGATCGCATAATGTAGAACATGAAATATGGGAACGTATTACCGAAAATACTTCATTTGGACTCAAAAAAATGTACCTCAAATTATTGACAAAACGATTGAAGGCCTATGAATTGTCTAGAATGAATGCCTATGATTTACTCATTGCAATTACGCAAAGAGATTTAGATAAATTTGTTCAATTAGGTAGTACAATTCCTGCCATAGATGGTCCTATTGGGTTGGATTTTGATCAATATAGTATACCGCCAGACGTTGAAAAACCTAAGAAAACGATTTCCTTTATAGGTTCATTAGATTGGATGCCTAATTTAGAAGGATTGTCATGGTTTATTGATACGGTTTGGCCAATTATTCAAAGGAAAGATCCAGGAATTGAGTTTCATATTGCGGGAAGAAATAGTCCAGATTGGTTGAAAAGTGATCCCACAAAAAAAATAGTAGTCCATGGAGAAGTGGAGGAAGCGCGGGCATTTATCTTAGCGCATCCTATGATGGTTGTTCCTTTATTGTCGGGTTCAGGAATGCGTGTAAAGATATTAGAAAGTATGGCCTTAGCTAGAGCAACAATTAGTACAAGCATCGGATTAGAAGGAATTCCTGCTATAGATGGAAAGTCCGTTTTTATAGCGGATGAGCCAGATATGTTTGCTCAAAAAGTACTTGACTATTTTGAAAGTGATTATGAAAAAAACGAAATAGGTTTAGCTGCACGTACATTTGTGAAATCCAACTTTGACAATAAATTGATTGCTCAACGAATTTTAGCAAGTTATCAAAAACTCATTGCTTCGTGAAGTTGTTAATATTGACATCCAGATTTCCTTATCCTGTGGAGCGTGGAGATAAGTTGCGTATATTTCATCAAATAGTAGGCTTATCTAAGTATTTTGAAATCATACTTGTGGCTTTGAGTGATTTCGAAGTGGAAAAGAAGGATTATGAAGTAGTTAAACCTTATTGCAAGTCTATTCATGTTTTTAGACTAAATAAAAAGAAAGTAATTCTTAAAACAGGATTTTCGCTTTTAGGCAATAAACCGATGCAAGTAAATTATTTTTATAATAAAAAAATACAAAAGTCAATAGATAATCTTATTAGCCAAGAACAGCCAGATCGAATTTATTGCCAATTAATTCGAATGGCTGAATATATAAAAGATCAACCTATTCTTAAGGTATTGGATTATATGGATGGATTTTCTGTAAATACTAAGCGGTGGTCTTTGCGTGCCCCATTTTGGCAAAAATGGCTTTGGAAAATGGAGGCTAAAAAGTTAAAAGAGTATGAGCAAACCATCTATCATAAATTTGATGGACATACGATTATTTCAGCTCAAGATAAAATGGCAATGGGCTTAGTTAATGGTATGGATGTTAGGGTTTTACCAAATGGAGTAGATACTGATTTTTTTGTAAATAAAAACAAAATTGAGAAAGCCTATCAACTGATTTTTGTAGGAAATATGGGTTATCAACCGAATATTAAAGCTGCACGATTTTTAGTAGAGGAAATTCTTCCTTTGGTACAAAACGAAATTAAAAATTTAAATGTTTTAATTGCTGGAGCTCGTCCTTCGACAGAGGTTAAGCGATTGGCTTCTTCTTCTGTAAAAATATCAGGTTGGGTGGAAGATATTCGAGATGCCTATGCGGCTGGATTTATATTTTGTGCCCCATTGTTTTTAGGTGCGGGCCAGCAAAATAAGATTTTAGAAGCCATGGCAATGGGTATCCCTTGTATTACGACACCAATGGTAAATAACGCAATTGGGGCTAAGGAAGGTGCCGAAATTTTGTTGGCTGAAAAGCCTATAGAATTTGCTGAAGCCATTTTGAAATTATGGGAAGATGAAGAAAAACGAGAAAAGATGGCAATTGAAGCACATTCATTCGTTTGTAAAAACTATAGTTGGGATTTTTATGTTAAAGAATTAGAAAAATTAATCAAACAAGAATATGGAAAAGCTAAATAGTATAGAAGAAGCAATTCTCGATATCAAAGCGGGAAAAGTTATCATTGTTGTAGATGATGAGGATCGTGAAAATGAGGGCGATTTTATTTGTGCTGCAGAATGTATAAGTCCTGAAATTATCAATTTTATGGCTACTAATGGTCGAGGATTAATATGTACTCCTATTTTGGAAGATCGATGTCAAGAATTAGGTTTAAACCTTATGGTTTCTGATAACACGGCCCTGCATGAAACTGCATTTACCGTGAGTATCGATTTAATTGGACATGGATGTACTACAGGAATTTCTGCGTATGATCGATCTACAGGGATTAAGGCAATGTTAGATCCCAATATCAAGGCGACAGATTTTGCTCGACCTGGTCATATCTTTCCTTTAATTGCCAAAAAAGGTGGTGTGTTGCGCCGTACTGGACATACGGAGGCAGCTATCGATTTGGCTAAATTAGCTGGATTTTATCCAGCAGGTGTTTTGGTAGAAATTTTGAAGGAAGATGGAAGCATGGCTCGTCTTCCTGATTTGATGATCATTGCAAAGAAATTTGATTTAAAAATTATTTCCATAAAAGATTTAGTTGCTTATCGTTTGACACATGAAACTTTAATCAAAAAAGAAATTGAAATTCCATTGGATACCCGATTTGGGCAATTTGAGGTAGCCGCCTATACACAATTAACCACTGGAGAGGTCCATTTAGCTTTTAAGAAGGGAACTTGGACAGAAGATGAACCTGTATTGGTTCGAGTTCATTCTGTTGCTGAGACAGGAGACATTCTAGGTTATCTTAATAAAGATAAAGGAGAAATCTTTGATCAAGCCATGAAGAAAATTGCTAATGAGGAAAAAGGTGTAGTCCTTTATATTAGGCAACAAGGAAGTGATAAAGAGTTAATTCAGTCATTAAAGGCAGTAAAAGAATCTTCTCCAATTGTTACAGTAGAATCTGAACAAAGAGATTATGGGGTAGGCGCTCAAATATTAAGAGATCTTGGAATTGCTAAAATTCAATTACTTACTAATAGCCCAAAACGTAGAATTGGTTTGATTGGTTATGGTTTGGAGATTGTAGACAATATACAATTGACTTAAAAAAAAAGGGAAGAACTACTTTAAGTTCTTCCCAGTAAAATCCACATTTTAACCCTTTTCTTGACCACAATGTACTGGCAAAATAAGTTTATAAAAACACTATTTTGTAGATAGTGTGACATTGTAATGTTGTTTTTTTGTTTTTGTAGTGCGCTTAATTAAGTAATAAAGGCATATAAAATGTATATATAATTGATTTATTAAATACGATGGTTTTTATATATAAAAAATACCATTTTGTTGAATTTCGAACGAAAATCAAATCTCATCTTAAAAAAATAGCCAATTCTTTTAAAATTTATTTTTTGAAATAAATGTGATTGGATTAAAGAAATATCGTTTTTATAATGGTTGTTACCCAATGTAATTTATTGATTTATTGTGTTAGAATTATTAAATCAATTTCAATTTTGAGCCATTGGTGCATAAAAAAAGGGAAGAACTACTTTAAGTTCTTCCCAGTAAAATCCACATTTTAACCCTTTTCTTATCCACAATGTACGGTGTTTGATAAGGCATAAAAAACACCATTTTGTAGTTTGTGTGACTTTGTATTTTGTTAATATTTATATTTTGTGATGGTTTTGCCTATATTTAGGTCAATATTTTGTATATATTATCGATTAATTTAATTTAAGTATTTTTTTATATAAAAGGCTAAATCTAAATTTATTTTCTTTTGCAGTTCATTGAAAAATCGATTATACACCTTCAATAGGGAAACTTGTCAGATAAAATATGTTCACTCTTTTTATCATCAAGTAAAGATTACTCTTAATGAATGGAAGAAGATATTTTAACATCCAAATAAATTTTCTAAAATATAAAAGGGTTGTCAATTCATTTGGGGCAAAAAAAATGGGAAGAACTACTTTAAGTTCCTCCCAGTAAAATCCACATTTTAACCCTTTTCTTGACTCCAATATGCAGGCATAAAAAAGGTATAAAAAGTTAGTGTTGTAAGTTTTTGTGACAAGGAATTTGATTTATCTATAAGTCAAATATAATACCTGCTTATTTTTTGCTAAGTCTATGTATATATGATGTAAAAATAAATTTGAGATTTATTTCATTTAAAAGCGCCTCTAAGTAATTTTTCAATTAATGGGTGTATAGAGATGATCTCTAAAATATTTTCGGAATGAATTGTTTTGGAATTCGCCGTCAGAAATATTAATTCATGAATGGGTGCATTAAGGGCAAAAAAAATGGGAAGAACTACTTTAAGTTCCTCCCAGTAAAATCCACATTTTAAC
>JAHDCJ010000102.1 GCA_020629935.1 Saprospiraceae bacterium
CCCCCGACCCGCTGATTACAAATCAGCTGCTCTGGCCAACTGAGCTACACTGGCACTTATTTGTTGGTTTGGCCTTAACAACATTCAAAATTGAAAAATAATTTCATGTTTTTCATGTTTTTAACGACCTGCTTTCTTTAAAGCGCACGCAAATTTACGACATTTTTTCTTATGTGGAAATTTTTATGCACTTTTTTCTATTTTTTTTGCCAATTAATTGAAAAAAAAAAGAAAATGGAGAAAAGGACTTCAAAGAAAAGTGCAAAAAGACACGGTTTATGTGCTTTTTCGAAGTACAATATTATTACTAATATGAGAGAAAGTCAAATTTGAATAGAAAGAATTATAAATAAGATAGGCATGTGTTTCCACATGCCTATCTTATTTCTTTGATTACCATCGTTTTGCCTTAATTTCTATGGTGTTTTTCTTTATACCGAATGAGTTGTTTTTTTAACATACCAACCGCAGTGTCGACTGAACCTTCGAATGATTTGCTTGTTTGTTTGGCTACAAGTAATTGACCAGGCACTTTTAACTTAATCTCCGCAACCTTATCTTGTACTTGTCCATTTTTCTCTAGTTTTAATACGACGTTAGCATCAATAATTTTTTCATAAAATGTATTTAACTTATTTACTTTCTTATCTATAAATTCCAGTAATTTGGAATCTGCGTCAAAATGAACAGACTGTGTTTGAATTCTCATAAATTATTTTTTAAGTGTTAGGAATAACCATTTCGTCTTTAAAATTTTAATCTGGACTGTTTTGTTTACCTCATGTTTTTGCCTTTGGATGCGCTTGTTCATATACACTTTTCAATTGTTCAATCGAATTATGTGTATAAATTTGTGTAGCAGCTAAACTCTCATGCCCTAATAAGGCCTTAATCGCATTGAGGTCTGCGCCTTGATTGGCTAAATGCGTGGCAAAGGTATGACGAAGTACATGTGGTCCTTTAAAATCTGAAGTGGTAATCAAAGAAAGATATTTTTTTACGGTACTATATACAAATTTAGGGTACATTATATTCCCCTTATTATTCAACAATAAAATGGAGGAATTAGTTCCTGGGAATTGCTCTTTTTTAACATCCAAATACCTCAAAATCAAATCTTTAAGTCGTTTTCCAAAAGGAATAATTCTCATTTTATTCCCTTTACCTAATATCCGTATTTGACTTGGATTGAATTGGATATCTTGTTCTTTTAAATGAATAAGTTCTGATCTTCGCATTCCAGTATGATAAAGAAGTTCAATGAGGAGCTGATCGCGGACACCTTCAAAACCTTCTACAAATTCTAATTGGCCTAAAAGGTTTTGCATTTGTTTTTCATTAACAAATTCGGGAAGGCGCTTGGCTACTTTAGGAGCAATAATGTTTTTTGCGGGATTGCTATTAGTGAATTTTCTTTTATTTAGAAATTTATAAAAAGACTTCACTGCGGATAATTTCCTATTAATGCTTTTAGTTCCTATTTTATCTTCCCTAAGTAAATGTACAGCCCAAGATCTAATTTGGTGATGATTTACATCCAATAAAGAAAGATCCTTATAATTTTTAGAAATAAAATTAGTGTATTGACCCAAGTCATTTTCATACGCTACCAGTGTGTTAGAGGCGTAACGCTTTTCAAGTCGGAGATATTGAAGGAAGGAGTTTACATACATACAATCGACAATTCATTCTGCAAAACAAGCAACGGTAATTTGCTTTTTAGATATTATCATATAGATCATATCCATTTATTAGATGAAAGTTATTAAATAATGTGCAGAATGTAAAGTAGAATTGAAAAAAATAAAAAGCAGATGAACCGAAATATTCGATTCACCTGCTTTTTTATATTTTGAGAAAAAGAAAGATCAGCTTACTGATCTCCAAATTTGTGGTTCTTATAAACCGCTTTAAGGATTTCCGTTCTTCTTTGGATAGAAGGTTTAACGAAATGTTTTCTTCTTCGTAATTCTTTTAAAGTACCAGAACGCTCAAATTTTCTTTTGTATTTTTTTAGCGCTCGATCGATTGAATCTGTATCTTTTACATCAATTATTAACATAAATATTCGTTTTTAACATTTTATAGAGTGCAAAGATAAGCTTTTCTTTTTGAGATTAGCAAATCTAATTCATACTTTTTTAAGGTAATTTTGCAATTTCTGCAAGAATCGTTTCTATTTTCTTTCTCATCGCACTACTCTTTCCCGAAAAGTTATTCGCTATAATAGCGAAAGCGAAGGTTTTCCCTGCTTTATTGGTCACTACTCCCGTGTAAGATCGAACGCCTGACATTGATCCACTTTTAGCTTTCATACGACCTTCAGCAGCGGTTCCTTTAAGCATATTTTTCATTGTGCCTGTTTTCCCAGCTACAGGCAAAGAAGCAAGGAAGGTCTTTCCTACTTTTTTATCCAAAGCCATTTTGCGCATAAGTTGTGCTAGTGTATTTGTAGGGATTACCGTTCTTGGAGAAAGACCACTTCCATCTTTCATTTGAAATCCTTCAAAATTAATACCTCTTGCTTCCCAAAATTCTTGAACTACGACTAATCCTTTTTCGGTACTTCCCTCTCCTTTCTTTTGTTTCCCTAAGATTTTCAACATCGATTCTAAATACAGATTGACACTTTCTAGATTAGCTCGATTAACAATTTCTTTTAATTTCGGAGATTGATGGGTGTATATCATCTTTTTTTCGCCTATAGTTTTAGTACCCTCTCGATTCATTTCTCGTTGGGTTTTCACATATAAGCCTGTTTTTATTCCTTTAGCTTCCAACGTTTTCATGAAATGATATGCCGTAAAAAAAGGAGGATCTGGAATAGCTCCTTTAATTTTAAACTTCCCACTACCAATCGGTAAAGTGCCCCTTATAAACCGATGATAGGTGTAGGGTGAGCCATAGACGTACGCATTATCTCCTGTCCCTTTCCCAGCACTTTTCAACTCATTATCCATTTGAAGATAAGGAATTTCGGGATTCGTATTTAAGAGTTTTGGTGCAGTACTAAGTTGACTTCCTAATTGAAATTCAAGGTAATATAAATTTTCATTCAAATTTAAACCCGAAGCTCCAGCTGCATAATAATTTCCAATATCGTTCCATTGCCATGTAGGAGCTTGTAATGCCGTTTCAAAAAAGGTACCATCACCAATGATAGCTCCTTTTATTTCTTTAATGCCCGCAGCAGCAACCTTTTCGGCGAATAATTTAAGTATCTCTTGGTAAGACAAAACACCTTCCATTTTATCTGAGCCTAAGGTCGGATCGCCATAGCCAATAAGATATAGATTACCATCTAGCACGCCTGAAGGACTTAATGTTCCATCATGCGCGATTTCGGTTTTAAACGTATAATTTTCGCCTAAAATAGCCAGCGCGGTAAAGGAGGTTATTACTTTCAATGAAGAAGCAGGAATCAAACTTTGTTGATCATTTAATGCGATCCTTTTCTTGTTGGTTTCCAATTCAATCACACTAAGTCCCAGTACTCCATGTTTTAATTCTGTACTAGCCAATACTTTTTGGTAGGCTTGTTCTACTGCTTGAGTTTGGCAAAGCGCAATGGGTACCAATGTAATAAGAAGCAAGGCAAGTATTCCAATATTTTTTTTCATAAAAAATTAATTATTAATATCATTAAGTGGGTAAAATCGGACTCCAGCGGCATAAATCCATCCTTGTTGTCCTTCGCTTGATTTTACTTTCACCCAAGGTTCTGACCATGTAACTCCATTCATAGCAATTTTTTGTCTAAAATTAGTTCGTTCATTTAAAAAAGTCACTTCACTTTTAATGGGAAGTCGAGCCACAATCATACTATCTAGATGAGGAGCTATTCGCATATTTAAACTATCGGTTGCGACATAAAGGGACAAGCCTTTTTCTTCAAGCACTGTTTCTTCAATTTGTGGTTCTTCTACCACTTTAGGCGCTCCTGAGGAGGCACATTTTCTAAATAGAAAAATAGCGAGTAAAGCACTAATTACAATCAAGATTAATGTTTCAGGTTTTTGCCAACTTTTTTTTCTCTTTTTTGATCCCATTATGTTTTATTTTTTCAAATCAGTCATCTACTTTTTTAACCTGTTTAACTACCCAAATGTATTATTTAGTAAATAGATTATTAGATAAAAAATGACTTCTCAAGTTTTCTGTAATTTAAGGCGTTTTTTTAAACTATTCTATGCAGAACGATCTACTTTATCAAATTGCCTTGACACAAATCCCCAAGGTAGGACCAATTACCGCAAAAACGTTAATAAGTTATTGTGGAAGTCCACGTTTAGTTTTCGAAGCTAATAAAAAAAAATTATTGAGTATTCCTGGCATTGGTCCACATGTGGTCAACCATATCCTTTCTTCGAAAGTTTTTGATGTGGCAGAAAAAGAAATGGCACTGATTGAAGCAAATGAAATTGAAATCATTTCTTATTTAGACAAAAAATACCCTATTCGATTAAAACAAATTGCCGATGCTCCAATTTTGATTTATCGGAAGGGAAAAGGAAACTTAAATTTACCAAGAACTATTGGAATTGTGGGAACTCGAACACCTTCTTCTAGAGGAAAACTACTTTGTAAAGAATTGGTTCAAAATTTAAAAAAGTATCAAGTTCAAATTGTGAGTGGGATGGCTTATGGTATTGATATCATTGCACATCAAACGGCATTAGAATGCGATCTACCTACTTTTGGCGTAATGGCTAACGGATTAGGAATGGTTTATCCTTCGCATCATCATAGCATTGGCAAGCGTTTGCAAAAACAAGGTTCTTTAATATCCGAATATTTATTCCATACTGAGCCTGAAAAACATTTTTTTCCCCAGCGCAATCGGATAATTGCGGGTTTGATTGATTTGCTTATTGTAGTAGAAACCAAGCGAAGAGGTGGCTCTATGATTACTGCTGAAATTGCCTATGAGCATAATAGAGATGTAGTTGCTATGCCAGGAAGAACCTATGATAAACTTTCTAAAGGATGTCATCATTTGATAAAAACACATCGTGCCTCTTTAGTAGAGAGTGCAGAAGACATAGCCTATTTAATGGGTTGGGAGGTAGAGATCAAAGAGCCTCAACCACTTCAAATTCAATCATTTAGTCCAGATCAACAAAAAGTAATTCTTCATTTATCTAAAGATAAACCACAACATATAGACTATTTACATCATCAAGTTTCATTGAATGAAGGAAGTTTGGCTACACTTTTGCTAGAAATGGAATTAGAAGGAATAATTAAAACACTTCCTGGAAAACAATATATTTTATCCTAAATATACCTAAAGGAAAAAATAATCGTTTTACCTTTAGGCAAATTTAAAAACGAACATTATGCATAAATATATTCTTCTATTGTCTCTACTAGGCGTATTAACTTGTGGTTTAAGTAAAAAGATAATTGATACTAATCCCATTTTAGAAACCACCTCTCCTGAAAAGGAACAATTTCGACCTAAGAATATTATTCTTATGGTGGGTGATGGTATGGGCGTTACACAAATCAGTGCAGGATTATATTCCAATAATAACAAATTAAACTTAGAACGTTTTAAGGTTATTGGATTACATAAAAGTTATGCGTCAAATGATTTAATAACGGATTCTGCTGCAGGGGCAACCGCTTTCTCTTGTGGAGTAAAAACCTATAATGGAGCGATTGGAGTAGACGCTGATACGATGCCTGTAAAAACAATTTTAGAACATGCAGAAGATCATGGGTTAGCTACAGGTTTGGTCGCTACCTCTACGATAACTCATGCTACGCCAGGTTCATTTGCGGCACATCAAAAAAGCAGAAAAATGCATGAAGAAATTGCTTTAGACATGGCAAAGAGTGAAGTAGATTTAATGATTGGTGGAGGAAAGCAATTTTTTGAAAATAGAAAAGATGAACGCAACCTTATCGAGAAGCTAGAAAAGAAAGGTCATCAAGTAACTTCTTTTATTGATGCGGAATTAGATGAGATTAAAACTAATAAAAATAAGTTTACTTATTTTACTTCCAATAAAGATCCACTTCCGGTGGCTGCGGGTAGAACCTATTTACCTTTTGCAAGTAAAATGGCACCAAACTTCTTAAAGAATCATCCAGCACCTGGTTTTTTCTTAATGATTGAAGGTTCTCAAATTGATTGGGGTGGACATGCTAATGATGCCGATTATATTATTTCAGAAATGAAAGATTTCGATCGAGCGGTAGGTAATGTATTAGACTTCGCAGAAAAAGATGGAGAGACTTTAGTCATTGTAACTGCAGATCATGAGACTGGAGGATTTGCGATTAACAAAGGTTCTAAAATGGGTGATTTGGTAACGGCCTTTACGTCAGATTATCATACCGCAGATTTGATTCCTGTATTTGCTTATGGACCAGGAGCAGAAGCTTTTATGGGCATTTATGAAAATACAGCGATTTTCGATAAAATGATGAAGGCTTTTAACTTTAAAAAGTAGGGATTAATATTGGACGAGATTAAGCTAATCTATTATAGTCCAAATAAACTTTTTAAATAATCATTAATAAAAATTTGTTTTGGGTCTTGTTCGTTTCGTTGTGCAAGAAATTCATTCCATTTAGGATAAATGGATGCTAGTTCTTCGGGTGTTTGGAAGTGCATTTTCCCCCAATGTGGTCGGCCATCATAAGCTTTAAAAATAGCTTCCATATCTTCAAAGTATTTTTTATAGGCTTTTCCTTTAAATACATGTACTGCAATGTAAGCTGATTTTCTTTTATAAGCAGGACTTAACCAAATGTCGTCTCCTTTAACAAAACGGTTTTCAATAGGAAAGTGAACTTGATATTTTGCTTGATCAAATTGTTTTCTCATATCCCTTACTACCTCCTTGTAGGCATCATAGGGCACATTATATTCCATTTCTTGAAAACGTACCATTCGAGTAGTTGCATAAATTTTATGGCTATGATGCGTTTTTATGGTTTTGGTGGAAGCTTTCGCAACCATCTTTGCAATGGGCTTACTTAATGAAGGAAAGAGTCGAGTAGAATAAGAGAACAGCCAAAACAGGCCGTTTTCCATAATGATTTCATTATAATAACGCAATAAGCCATCCTTTTTGGCTGGTTTATCTGTTTTGTTTGTTTTTCTATGTTGTGCAGTATCCGTATAAGGGAATGAATAAAATTCGAAATTTCGATACGATTCGTTGTACTGATCAAGATTTTGGAGAGTTTCTTGAATGGTACTTTTATTCATTTCTATCTCCAAATTATAGGCAGGTTCTAGTCGAAGTTTAATCCGAGTAACAATCCCAAAAACGCCGAGTGAAATTTGTGCTGCTTTGAATAAATCAGGTTGATGATTAGCCGAACAAGTTACCAACTCTCCATGACCATTTACAAAAGTTAATTCCAAGACTTGTGTAGCCAAATTTCCGAATTCAATGCCTGTTCCGTGCGTTCCAGTCATTATGGAGCCTGCAATAGATTGCACATCGACATCACCCAAATTTTCTTGAGCCATTCCATGCGCATAAATTAAACCTCCCAGTCTTTTGATTTTAGTTCCAGCCCAAACGGTGGCCGTCATTTGGTCTGGTTCTGCTTTGATGATTCCTTGAAGTTCATCAAGGCTAATTAGCATTTCATTGGTATGGACAATACTAGTAAAAGAATGTCCAGTACCAACGACACGAATTTTCTTATTTTCTTTTATGGCTTTACGAACAATTTGAACAATAGCTTCTTCAGAGTTTGGGAATAAAATTTCTTTTGGTTCACATTGAACCGCCCCAGACCAATTTTGCCATTTATTTTTTGCCATTCGAAATATGGAGATTAGTCATTTGGTCAACCTTTCAAGTTGACACCAAAATTGTATATAAGAGAAAATAAAATTAGCTTACGACTACGTGATCTTTGATTCCACTAAGTTCTTTAATGCAGTCTTCTCTAACTTTCCATAATTTGTCTAAATTCCATCTTCCTTGCAATTTGGTTTTCTTCAACCAATCGCCTAAGAATGCTCGATGGTAATCTACTTTATAATCTTGAATTTGATTAAGTTGGATATCTACTTCTTCCATCAATGAATCGAAAGGAGAAGATGCGGGTCCTTCAATGAAAGTAAAATCGTAACGCTTATTTTTATATTCGATATAATTATGCGCTTCGGGAAGATAGTTAAGTCCAAACTTTTCAAGAACAGGAGCTACACCAGGCGTATTAGTATTATCCATTTTATAAATGCCTAATTTGAGTTTAAGATCTTTAAATCCATTCTCTTCAGCAACTGCAATTAAGATAGAGTGTTTTGTAGAGCATGTGCCTCTTCCTTCTATTACAACTAGTTCTAGTTTGTCCTTAAGGGAAATTCTACCATAAGGTAGATTTTTGATGTATTCAATAGCGGCGTGAAAATCACGAACACCTTTATTAATTAGTTCGAAAGAAAATCGTCCTCGATTCGAAATCGGAAAGTTGGGTATTAGTTCCAAGAGTTATTATTTTAGTTAACATTTGGTTTTGAGTGCCTTAAAATTATGAAATAATAACCTTATTTACAAAATCTGACCCAAATCTAGACATTTCTGTTACAAAAATGATTGGTTTTCGCCTCTATAAGTCGGAATTTTTTTTATAAGTTTTCCTTTAGATACAAGCATTAGCTGATTAAAATGCTCACATAATTCACCTGATTTACTATGTCGCAAAAATATTGGGTCTCCTATCGCCAAATCGGGTTTTCCATCATAAAATATCGGAGTTTGTACTTCACCAGCCATTTCGTTTTTTAGCAATTTACACGATTCAGGCAGATAAGGAATAGGTATTTTTTCAATTCCAACGGCTCCCGATGCTACATAACCACCACCCAAACAAGTATAAATTTTATCTTCTGGTTGACGTACAATTTGGATCGCATAAGCTGCTGCGGGCAAATGTCTAAATGCTTGATAATTGTCAAAAAGATGAGAAGAATAGAAACCAGAACCCACCGTAATTTCTGTCACTCCTTTCTCTTCTCTTGTGGTTTCCATACTTCCTGTACCTCCTCCATTCACGAAATCGAGTAAAAATCCTTCTGCTTTAATGTAAGCAACCGCTTCTTCTCTTCGTTGGGTAATTTCCCTCAATGAACGTTTTTTTAATCGTCTAATAATGCGATTCATTATTGCTTTTTTGGGTACATCATCACCCAATCCTGCAATTTGAGCTTCATATCCCATGAGCCCTGCTAAACGAATATTTGGGCATTTTTTGACTTGTTTAATGTACGATTCGACATGTGCCTGTTCAAACACTTTTGATCGTTTTACACCGAAAAATATCCCTGTAAATCGAGAAGACATATCAAGATCTAAGCAGATGGGGATTTCTATGTTTTCTTCTTTTCCTATCTGTTGAATTCTATTTAAATGCGTTTCAGAATCCGTCATTAGGTAAATCGTTTTACCCTTTTTTATAGTTTCTGCCACTCCACGAATATGATTTAAATCTACTGTTGGATAAGCCACTAATAGATCATCAAAACCTTGGTTCGCTAGCCAAATAGCTTCTTCTGCGGTATAACACATTAAGCCTTTAAAAGGAGCTTTTAGGTCTAAAAGCATTTGTAGAATTCCCCTACAACGAACCGATTTTGTAGCAATTCGAATATTTTTATCGCCTGCCCGTTTTTTAATTTGAGCTGCATTTTCAAGCAATAAATCTTGATCAACAAAGGCAAAAGGCATGGATTGTCCTTCAAAAACTTTTTTATAATACGCGTAGGTCATTCTTAATGATGATGTTGTTTAGCATGCAAAATAAAAAAACTTAGGAAGAACGATGATTCAATTACAAAGAAGTTAGAAGATGAAGGATTTTGACAATTTGACTAAACTTTAATTTTGAATTTTTCTTCTTTGAAACCTGTCCAAAGTTCATCATTATTAAAACTTCGTGGGGTTGCTTGTTCTTCTCCATCAATCATTTCCTTATTAAATCGAGTAAAAGGTGATTTTGAAAACTCCAAGGCTAATTGTTCAAATTCCGTTTGAAATGCAGCCAAGGTCCATTTACCATACAAGGTATGTCCGCCTTCATAATGTTGCAATTGATACTCTTCTTGTGTGGTGGTATAACCTGCATAGGCATTCGCATATGAGCAAATCATTAACTCATCAATACCTATATCATTTAAAATGGGGAGGATGGTATTTTTTAATCGCAAGCCAGCAATTGTTGTAATTTCGGAAGGTTGGCCTAAAAATCCCATTTGGCCAATTCTAAAAAATTGTAGCGGTAAGACTTGTGGTCCCCAAGGCATATTTTTGGTAATTCCTTTTCGATCTAATTCTTTAAAATACATTATGATAGGATCAGCGATGGCTGGAATAATTAAATTTCGAACACGTTTTGTGCCCATCACATGCCCTGTTCCCATTTCAATAATAGCTGCTTTAGGTGCTTGATTTTTAAAGGTATGCATCATCTCTACCTTATCCCGATAAGACATAAAATTGCTATAAACATACTTTCGATATAGTTTTACAGTAGCAATAGCTCCTTTTGCGAAAACACCCACTGCTTTTGGCATTCCTGGGCCTTCTTTGGTCCCTTCTAAAAAACTTACGCCTAAGCATGGCATAGAAGTTCGTTGATGTTTCAAATTATTAGCAAAAGCAGGTTTTACTTTTATTCGACTGAAATCAGAATAGGTATTTATGAAATCGATTGGACCTTTTAATTCGACTCCATGAAGTGATTTATCAAAAATACTTTTGGCCATTTCATATTGGAAATAACCATGTTGTTTAGCACTTTCGAAATCATCTTCAAATGTTCCTCTGGTCCATTTTTTCTTTTTATCCCAAATAAAATTAGGACTTACATCTCCTGTAGTATCTTGGGCAAAGATGGTAATAATTTCTTGGTTCGTTTGATATTGGCTATTCAACTCCTTTTCGAAATAAGAAGCTGCATAGCCTTTATTATCTGAAGAGATTAAAGTATTGTCATTAGAAATACTTGTCGTATGTACTCCAAACCAATTAATACTTCCAATGGGGATTCCATCTTCTCCTTCAAAACGAAGGAGCTTCATTGTTCGGTCGACCCCAAGATGCCATTCGTTTTTTTTCAATTTCCGTTTAACCTCTGGATTGGCATTATAAGGTTTTAGCGAACGATTAAAAGCGATGTCTACTTTTTCATCGAAGGTATCTTTTTCGAAAAAGATGCGCCCTGCTCTTTTATTTTTTTCTGCATCCAAAATTGCATCAGCGATACCAAATACATAACTATCCAATATTTCTTGTTGGAATCCAGGAACGGTAATATTGTAGATAAAATAATGGGTATAACCACCAGGAGCACTATGCGTATGTTGAGTCGTTAGCATTACATTTTCGTGATCCCAATCTTTGCCTTTCAAAAGTAGTTGTGCGATAACTCCATCTTTTAAAGATTGTGTGGGAAAACAAATTTCAGCATTGACGAAAGCCATTTTTCGATTATCTTTTTCAATGACAAAAACTCGAACATAAAGTGGCGATTCGATCCCTTTAGCCACATTAGTAAATTGACCATAGCCCAACATCCCACAATTTTTCAAGTCAGGAGTAATTTCTTTTTTAGACACACCAATTTGATACATATCATTATTTTTTTGCAATCTTTTTTAGTCCAAATAACAGGAAGATAAGACACATTGGGACTAAAATCCAGATTAAATACGTAAAACTAATTTTTCTAGAAGTATTGGGTTTATTGGTTTGGTCAGGAGGTATTTCATTAGTTAAACGCTTTTCCTCTAGAAAAGGTTCTTCTTCAATTTTCAATTTTGTGGCTGCTTCGATTTCTACTGAAGAAGAGGAATTGGAGGATAAGACTGGCCTAAGATCAAACCAAGCGGCTTTTTCTTTGGTTTTTACTTTTCTAACCGCATCTTCTAATTTCCCAACAGCCACTTTTCGTTTGTAGGTTGTATTAGATAGTTCTGGCGATTGATAATATTTTTTTTCAAAAGCTTCTTCTGGATTTATTCCTTTCTCAATCCAAGACAACTCATCTTTTTTTATTTGGTTATAAAAATCCTCTCCCTCTTTAATTTCTCTTCTTAGTTGATATTCAAGTTTGGGCATGGTTAATTCCGCGCCCCCTCTTTTACCTCCTTCATATTGTATATCAACTTTTCGTTGAGCCAATTTAAAATAAGCCTTTTGAGCTAAACTATCTTTGATTTCTAAAGCTGCTTTTAAATACGCTCTTGATGCTAGGTGTCCATAATTTTCATTTGTTCTTTTTGGATTAACACGTCCACCGCCAAGCAAATCACCCAAAGCTTGAAGTAAAATTGGAGCGTCGTATTTTCCAAACTTCATCATACCTAAGACGCCTATAATTCCTTCTTCATAACTTATATTTTTAGAGGATAAATAACTACCAAAATTTCCTTTATAAGGCAATTGGATTTTACCTTGTTTTACTTTATTTATTAAAAACTCTACTAAGTATAATTGAATTTTTTCTCTACCAAAATGTGCCTCTGGATTTATTGCAATGGCTTGACGGATATACTCTGCCCCTTCTTTTAATTGTCCATTATGAATAAAAGCAGTACCAAGATTAGCAAGTGTCGTATACTGATTCGGATTCTTTTTATTTTTTCTTAAAAGTATTTCAATTGCTTTTTCACTATTCCCTATTTTATCATAAGCTACCGCAAGGTCATCATACCATTCCCAACGACTAGAATCTGTTTTCAGTTTCTCCAATCGGTCCTCAATACGCCATTGATAAAACTCAGGACTATGTCTAAGGAATTTTCCTGCAATGAGTTCTACTACTGAGGGAAACTTTTGTTTTTCCATAGCCAATGTATCATAATCCCAAAGACAAGCTAAAGAGCAAAATGCACTAAGTAGAATAAAAAATAATGGGTACTTATGAAAACGCATAAGTAAGATTTTGGGGTGAAAAAATAAAGAATTGGGCTTATGAAAAGACACCAAAAATTATGCCTTTATTTAATCTTTAGAAAAAAAGGAAATTTAGAAGAAAAAACAAGTATGATTTTTTACAAAAGGCTTATCTTTGCATCAAAACAATATTAAAATGATACAACGACTACAGACCTTATTTTTATTATTAGCAGGCTTAAGTTTATTTTCTCTTTTTCTTTTGCCATTTGTAGACACTACACAAGCTACTGCTTCAATGAATTTCCTAAAGGATGGTGTATTTAATATTCAAGATCATATTATATTTATTGTGATGGTTGTTTTGGGTGGTGGATTAGCTTTATTAAGCATTTTATTATTTAAAAACAGACCCTTACAGATGCGGCTTAGTTATTTAGTTTTGACCCTTTGTATATTAATTCCGATTCTGGCTTTGGCTTTGTTTAGACAAGAATGGAATAGTATTCCCAATGACACCCTATTAGAAGTAGAATATGGTGTATTAGCTCCTTTATTTGGATTTATTTTTTCCATTCTAGCTATTCGATTTATTAAGAAAGATGAAAAATTGGTGCGATCTGCTGATCGATTAAGATAATCCATTTCAATCAGTAAAAATTAAAAAAAGCAGATTCAAACAACTTGAATCTGCTTTTTTTTTCCACATAAAAAAGTTAACAAAAACAAAATTTTAGATTTACCATTCTTTCATATCCAAAACAGTTATCTATTGACAACTATAAAACAGGTAATTATATGTTATAATTTTAACCCAACTAAAAAGTCAAGCCATTTTGAGAATTTTTATTGTTTTAAGATAAAAGTTATTAACTATTCATATTCCTATATACAAAAGTTAAATTCTTTATTCTTTATAGAATTCATTAAATTTGAATAGTAAAATCCAACTTAATTGTAAATCCTAAATATTTAACTTATGAATCGTATTTCATTTTACATTTTTTTCATTTTGATAGGTTTCCTATCCTATCAAAGTGCAATAGCGCAATCTTGCGGCCCTAACTACAACTACGCTGATATCAAGGCCATATTAGATGGCAATGGATGTGCAGGATGTCATGGCGCCTCAGGAAATTGGAACTACAGCACCTATGCAGGTATGCTTAGTGATGGTAACTGTGGGAATGATGTTGTTCCAGGAGACGCTGCCTCTAGTTTACTTATTGACAAAATTGATGGGGATGGTGTGCAAGCTTGTGGAAGTCATATGCCTTTCAGTGCTCCTTCACCAGGTGGCATACCAGCAGCAGATTTAGCTGCAATTACGGCATGGATCAATGCAGGTGCATTGGAACTTTGTCCACCTCCACCTCCAAATGTTTTACTAAATGAATTATCTCCTGACTCAGGTATGAGTGATGGGATTAATGACGGGATAGTAGAATTAATAAATGTGGGTGCTGCCCCAGAAGATATTAGTTGTTTTGTTATTTCTAATGGCGAATGGACCGTTACAATTCCTGACGGAACTATAATTGCTCCAGGTGATGTATTCATCATTGCTTGTAGTGAAGATGCAGCAAACCAAGGATTAACTTGTGCACGTTGTGATTTTCCTGGTTTAGTACTTGACTTAGATGTTTGTTCCTGTACTGGATGTTTTGACAATGCAAACGATAACTTCACTTTAGATAACGAATCTTCTACAGATGGAGATCAAGTGGTTTTATTTAATGATGCAGGAACCATCCAAGATGCAGTGATGTGGACTACTGGTTCTCATCCAACGGGTGGAAACGATGCAGAAGTACCAATCTCTACTACTCCACCAACACCTGGTGGATGTACACCTCCTGCTAGTGTTTCTTTACCAGCAGCTACAGATCCTGCATATACTCAAATTCCAAACTTGATTAGAGGTTGTAATACTTCTTATAGTAGAGTGTTAGGAAATACCGATACAGGTGCTGCGGCTTCTTGGATTTCAGACAATCACCCTACTCCTGGCGAACAAAATAATGAACTATCTCATATGTTTGCTGCGGACAATACTGATCTTTGTGGTCCCGCTGCGGTCGTCTTAACTGCTGAAGTTTATAATTACCAACATGTTCAACCTACCATGACCGACATAGATGGAAAATTTGGCTCTTATGTAAGAGATGAGGCAGGTGTACTTCAAAATTGGCAAACGGTAGTTGCTGATGGAGCAGGAACAACCACCTTAACTTATACTACAGGTGTTTTACCTGTGGGTACACATACTTTTGTATTACAATGGGATGATTATACTGAAGGATGTTGTGGTAGTACTTCTCCAACAAGTGGAAATGAATGTTATGAGCGAACAGAAATTACGGTTGTAGTGAGTGATCCTTTAGCTTCTACAGGATTAACTGCCATTTCTTGTCCTACAGACTTTCCTGTTGGTCAAGTAGATTTAGGTTCATTAACCACAGGCGGAACCAATGTCCTTTATGAAATATTTGACAATGGTATCTCTCAAGGAACAAGTACAACTGGAATATTTACAGTACCTACTTCTTTTGTTGGTCCTATTACTGCTACGGCAACCAATGGTGTTGTTGGATGTGGTTTAGATGTCATTAATTTCACGATAGATAATAACTGTAGATTAGAACCTCCTTGTCCGATGATTACTGCAAGTGATGCCCTTGTGAATGGCATGGCTTGTGGTGGAAGTGGAGCTTGTGTATATGATCAAGGAGAAACTCCATTTATTTCTGAGATTCGATATGATTCTGATGAAAGTAATGAAGGTGTAGAAATAACAGGTCCTGCTGGAATGAGTTTATCTGCATTCACTTTAACGCACTATAATGGGAGTAATGGCGCACCAATCAGTTCTCCAGATTTATCAGCGGTAAGTATCGGTGGGTCAGGTTGTGCATACGGTTCGGTGTTTATTCCTATTTCTTTACAAAATGGAAACGATGCCCTTGCCTTACATGATGGTACTTCGTTATTAGAATTTTTGAGCTACGAAGGCGCATTCACAGGTGTTGGAGGCATTGCTGATGGAGTAATGGCTACAGACGTGGGTGTAGTGATGGCTAATGGAGATGCTGCCAATGTATCCTTACAACTTACTGATGGAGGCTGGGTTGGTCCAGTAATTAGTAGTTTAGGGTCATTAAATGCGAATTTGACTTTAACCGCAAGTATACCTCCTGCCGCTCCTTGTACACCTTGTCCAGGTGATATTATTACCTTAAGTGCGGATGGCACAGATTTACCTGGAGGCGGAACTATTGATTTTTATATGACGACTTCAAGTACCGATGGTATGGCCTACAGTGCAAGTACTGCAGGTGATTTAATTGCTAGCATTGATATTCCAGCTGCGGGAAGTGTTCCATGTGATCCAAGTGGCGGAATTATTCTTAATGAAATTGGTCGTCGTCCTACCTCTGGAAACGGTGGTGGTGGTGGAGAATATGTAGAATTAAAAAATACAAGTTGTGCTACCGCAGATATTGGATGTATGGTTATTTCAGATGGAGATTGGTCAATTGTTATCCCTCCAGGAACTATGCTTGCTTCAGGGGATTTTTATGTACTTGCTGCTAGTGCTAGTGTAGCCAATGCTGATTATATTGGTCATGATGGTGTTAATCCAAATCCGACTTCTTCAGGAAGTAATTCAGCAAGTAACATTATTAACCTTACAGATGGTGGTGAACAAATTGTCTTGTTTGACAATGCAGGTGTGTTAGCTGATGCTATAGAATGGGGAGGTGGTCAATCACTTCCTAGCACACAGACTTTAGCTACAGTAGCTGGTTGTACCACAACCTCTGTTACTTTACCTGCATTAGCAGGTGGAGATTATGCCACGGGTCCAACTGGCGCAGTAGGAGAAGCAATTAGTGTTGGAGAAGATGGTATGTTAGCTTCATTAGTTGAAACACCAGGTGAAGAAAACTTTGTACCAACCACTCCTACCATTTTCCCAGTGATGTGGACTATTCCAGAAAGTCTTTGTAATCAAGGTACACAATATATCCGAGGAATTATTAATCCATTCATTGATGGGGTACCTACAGATTGTGATGAAATAGATGCTACCTCATCTACTGCTGAGTTTGAATTCTCTGTTTCTTGTCCAACGGTAGCATTAAGTGGAAATGTAGCTTCTTGTAGTGCACCAGCACAAATTAATTTAGACTTTACAGCAGGAACAGATGGTGCAGATTTTGACGTCACTTTAGTTAATACCCTTGATGGATCTACGACTATGATTTCTTTAACTGCGGTAACGATTCCTAGTACTGAGTTATTAGATGTAACGGCTACTGGAGAATATGAAATACAATCTGTGGTTGAAGTAGGTGGTTGCCCAGCTATTGCTACAGGAGATGCGTCTGTTGCGATTTCAGATGCGGCGCAAATTGATGTGACGACTACACCTGGTGCATTATGCGGCGGTGGTGATGGAGAGGTTATTTTCTCTTTCGCTGGGGCTGAATTACCTGTAGATTTTGTTTATATGGACCCAGGAGGCGCATCAGTAACGGTTACCGCTACTGCTGATCCTTATATTTTATTAACTTCAACTCCAGGCGCTTATACAGTAACTTCTGCGGTAGATGGTTTAGGTTGTCCAGTGACGATTGGTCCTGCTGCGAATTTAGCTGCTCCTACAGATTGTACCAATTCTATTTGTGGTACTGTTTGGTACGATGGTTTAGTTGGTGGTGGTGGAACATCAGATAATGGTATCTTAGAAACAGGAGAACCAGGAGTTGCAGGAATCGTAGTGAATTTATATTCTGCGAATGGAACAATTATCGGAACAACAACGACTGCAAGTGATGGAACTTACTGTTTTGAAAATTTACCACCAAATGATTATTATGTAGAGTTTGAATATCCTACAGGAGTAACAGGCGCACCTCTTCAATCTGGTAATGCAATGGGAAGTGATGCTGATCCTTCTACCAATGCGGCTGGTCCTGATGGTGCTGGTTTTACTTCAGATGATATTCCTGGAGGTACAACAGGTACCATTACTATTACAGGCGTATGTTTTGTTAATTGTGTAACCAATGGAATAGATGCAGGTTTAGTTGGTCCAATGACTGATTTAACATTACCTGTAGAATTAGTTTCTTTCCAAGCAGTTAAACAAAATGAAGAAGCTTTATTAAAATGGATTACTGCTACTGAAATTAACAGCGACTATTTCTTAGTAGAACGAAGTGCCAATGGTATTTTATTTGAGACACTAGGTTCTGTAAGTGCTGCTGGAAATAGTACCCTTGCTATTGATTATTCATTTACAGATAGAAACCCAATCATTGGTGTCAACTATTACCGTTTGAAACTTGTAGATCAAGATGGTGATTATTCTTATAGTCAAGTGGAAGCGGTTAAGTTTGTTTCTGATAACTTGACATTGAGCATTCGTCCAAATTTAGTTTCTACAAAAACGACCCTAACGATTAATCAAATCTTAACTGCTGATGCGCAGGTAGAGATTCTTGATATGCTGGGTAGAAAAGTAATGGATACTACTATTGCTAAAGGAAGTTTTGAAACGGAGGTCGATGTACAACTTCTTGCTCCAGGGCAATACATTGTTCGGTTAACCGCAGGTAAGCAAATTTTGACTTCTAGAATGGTGAAGGTAAATCCTTAAGATTTACTCATCTTTTCTTATACATAAAAAAGGCCATCCCTAAGGATGGCCTTTTTGTTTTTTTACAAAAAAGAGGACTCCTCCTAAGTCCTCCATAAGCTAGTCATGAATAAAATTTATTTCTCTTTCTAGTAGTAAGATAATTGTATTCATAAATCTATATTATTCATATAACACAAAACTGTGACAGTCTTAAACGAATCGCGTGTTTTCTCTATGATTTAGCATTAAAATACTTTGTAATATCCAGTAATATAGATCATCAATGGATTATAAATAAACAGCAAAAAGTCGCTACCTAAATTAGGCAGCGACTTTTTTTATTATTCGTGAGTAAAAAGAACGATGTTTTTTTACATTTTCTGTAGAAGT
>JAHDCJ010000103.1 GCA_020629935.1 Saprospiraceae bacterium
TTGCTAAATGTAATGGAAAATCATTGGGAGCAAAATGAAGCCCCAATTTAATCATGAAATCCATTGACCATTTAAATAAAAAGTGCTTAACTTAAAGTTAAAGCCCGAAAACTGAGGAGGGTTATGGCTATTAAGGATTGGATTAATGAAGCCTACTAATAAAAGAATTTCATTTAAATTTCGTAAATTACTATTCATACAAAAAATAGAAAAGATGAAAAAAATTATACTCCTATTTTGTCTCTGTTTGAATGGTATGTTACTTTATGGAAATGATCCCGATTATCTTCAGCGACAAATAGACTATGTCGATACCGCATTACAAAGTAACTCAGGAAATAAAATGACTTTACAAGCCTTTCGTGATTTACCACTTGATGCCGTACAATTAAGCACATTGCTCTCTATATTACCTACCAAAAATGATCCCGATTTTCAAATTGTAGAATTAATACGCGTCCTATTCTATTCAGAGGGAGCTTATGATAATGAGATCTTGCCTGTGCTTGAGGATATTCCATTTTGGTTAAACGAAGGAGATACCACCCGAACCTATTGGTCCGAAAATCATATGATCATGTGGACAAGTAGTGAGTGGTTACTTCATGAACGTTATGGCTGGCCTATTGACAATTCAGTATATCAAAGACTCATCCATTATCTTGAATTAAAGCTGGAATATGGATTTTATGAATTTTTTTCCTCCGTGTATTTCCCATATACATTGAGTGGTCTGTTAAACCTTTATGAATTTGCAGAAGATCCGATGGTGAAAGACTTGGCTAAACAAGTTGCACAACGTTTACTGAAAGATATTTTGAAACCGACCACCGATCTAGGCGTTTATTATCCTGCTGCTGGAAGAAATTATCCAGAGAAATACAACAGTGCCTATGGACAAAACCATAATAGCTTGATTTATTTACTCACTGGTTTGGGAGATGTCCCTACCAAAGCATCTCATGCAGGTGCTTTTTTGGCCACCTCTACCCTACCCGTTGACGAAGTAATTAATTCTTGGACACCCAATGAAGACACCTTAATCTATGTAGGTCATTCGTTAGAAAGTAGTTTTGCTATTCACAGTGAGATGACACCAACAGACCGACTGATTTTTCAATGGAGTGCTGGCGGTTATGCACATCCTGATATCGTACAAGAAACTTTCCAAATGCTAACAGATTCTAGTCTTTGGGATCATAAAGATTGGGAAATTTTAAATCCACTTTCTATTTTTCCTCCAGAAAATGCCCCAACAGTAGCAGAGAATTTAAATGCACTTTCCTATAGCACAGGATTATCTGGACACGATGTACGAATTTTTAAAAACAAGTCCGTTGCTTTAATGTCAGTTCCTGAACTTTGGAAAGGAAAAGTAGGTTTCCAGCAATGGCCATTTGCGGCTACGGTAGGAACAACTCCAGTATACACCGCATCAGGAGAAGTCCCATTGAATTGGGGTGATCGTGATCGAAATATAGAAAACACACACCTTCCTCATGTAGAACAACAAAGCAATCTTGCATTGATTATGTATCGCCCAGATACGATTCCTGATTTACTCGACGCCTTCACAGATGGGATGTTTGAAAATAAAAACGTAGCCTTGTTTTGGAAAGAAGAAGATTATGATGAAATCGTAGAAAATGGGAATTGGATTTTAGGCCGTCAAAATGAAAATTATGTCGCCGTAAGAAGAAGTTGTACCGAAATGATCAATACTTGGTGGGCATGTGAAACTAATGAAGGACAAGCTTGGGTTATTATGGTTGGAAATTCTACGATGTATGGAAGTTTTACTAATTTCCAAGATATTATCTCCCTTTCAGAATTCAGCGAAGATTGGTATTTTGATCCCGCAACCTCACAATCTGTATATCACGCAGAGATCAATATCGATACCTTTTCTGTAGAATATGCGTGGGGTGTAGATAGTTTACTTACCAATATTCAAACCCCAATACAAGCAGCGACCATTATTGATATTTATCCTAATCCGATGCATGATTTCATCACACTTGACCTTGATGCGATTATAAATCAATTGGTAAAAATAAGGGTATTTAATACGCTTGGGGAAGAAATATACTACGAGCCCGCTGATTTTATATACACTTCACTGAAAACAATAAAAACATCGAATTGGCAAACAGGAATGTATACGATAATCATTGAAAGTGAAGAGAAAAAGTATTATCAAAAATTGATTAAATTTTAATCTATGTCAATTCAACTTTTGAAATGCTACTTAAGCTTTTTTTGTATTGTCCTAACATCTCAAACGGTTTTTGCCCAAGAAAACACTTGGGTGGATTCACTTGATCATTATGCACGAACTGAATTTCTTCCAGCTGAAAAATATCATTGGACTTGGCAAAATGCCGCCTTGCTGAACACCATAAAAGTACAGTATGAAATTTCAAGCAATGAAAAAAAGAAGGACTACCTAGACTATATCCGTAAAGCAATGGATAGAAAACTTAAGAAGGCCAATGGTAAATCGCCCAATGCCACTGCTTCTGGTCTAGGTATGGCTTTTCTTGCAAGAGTTACAGGAGAGAAAAAATATAAACGAATTGCCGATAAAGTGTATAAAGATTATAGTAAAATCCAAAGGACAGACAATGGAGGTGTTTCTCATTTGAGAAATTATAAAGAGCTATGGGATGATACCATTTTTATGGTCGGTTCTTTCTTAAGAGAAATGTACTTGCTTACTGAAGATGAAAAATATCTAAACGAATTGGTTCATCAAGTAGAAGTTCATAGAGCCAAACTCAAAGACGATCATTGGGGCCTTTGGTATCATGGTTGGGATGGTGATGATAAAAACAGAAGTAACTTTATATGTGGACAAAAAGGTTGGAGCAATAATCCACAAAAAAGAAGTGAAGAAATTTGGGGACGCGGGAACGGATGGGTCATTGTTACTTTAGCAGAAACTGTCCATGCCTTGCCTAAAGAACTTCCCCAGCGTACAAAATTAGCCGCTTATCTTAAAGAGATGCTCCTTCACCTCCCCAGTTTACAAGATACAGAAACAGGACATTGGTATCAACTTCCCGTTAGAAAAGAAGAAGAAGGAAATTTCATTGAAAGTTCGTGTACTGCGATGTTTGCTTATGGAATCCTCATTGGATTAAAAGAAGGAATTATTGAGGGCCAAGCATATGAAACAAGTGTTCAGAAAGCCTTTAATGGTCTACGAAAGTATAGTATACTAAAAGTGAAAGATAAACTACAAACATTAAATATTTGCAATGGTACCTGTATAGGAGATTCTTCTTATTATTTTAATCGAAAAATTAAAAATGAAAAGAGCTTTGGTATTGGAATGTTTATACTTTTTGGAAGCACTTACTTGTCTCCGTAATTCTATTTTACTTAATTGTCCATATTATTGATTATTCGATTAGTCAATCCTATTTAGAATTTAAAATTCTTTTTTCTAATTTCATAAAAAACAATTGTACCCTAAATGAAAGTAATAACCTATTTAATTTTTGCTTTATTTTTTACTTCTTGTCAAAATGAGAATAAGGTTAAAACGAATACCTCAGAGACGGTTACTAAAACGCAGAAAACCCATGACATGGATATTCTTTTAACCGGAACCTATCGTAGTTTTGAAAATGAAAATCCTGTTAACTCCTTATCAAAAGACTGGATTGATTTACATTATAAAGATGGAAAATATTATTTAGCACCTGTAGATTATTCGATCAGCAATGGATTTGATGAATGTACTGGCGATTCTACAAAAATCCTTAAATCTAAAAACAATACGATTATTTTCATCCATAACTTGAAGGCATCATTGGGAGAAATCCATGCGGTAAAAATTGAAAAAAACAAAATATGGCCAAATGAAAAAATGATATATCACTTTAATAAAATGGCCTACACTTTAAGAGCAGAAGGTAATATTATATCCTCGAATAAAATAGCCACTGATCAAGGAGAAGAGATTTTTCATCAAGTGGAAGATTACAAACTCTATATTTCAACTGATCAAAATAAAGAAACACTATGCTTAGAAGAATCTACTTTTAATGATACTTTTGTAGAAGTCCTTTTTGTTGGAGATATAGATAAAGATGAAAAACTTGATTTTATCTTTAAAGCAAACAGGCATTATGAGGAGGAAAGATTCATTTTGTATCTTTCTTCTAAAGCCAATGCAGCAAGTCCAATTAAGAAAGTAGCTGAAATGGCCATCTCTTTTGATTGCTAAATAAATTACTTCCTTATCTTGTTTATTCTATATTTGCATAAAGAAGTTGTTTAAATTCTAAATTAAATACAGGCCATTCTACATGCAAATTTTAAAAACTTATTATCATCCAGAGATAAAAACCTTAGAAAATAAAACTGTTTTCACAAGACTTGCCACAAGGAGTATTGCCATGCAAGGTAATTCTATTTTGTTACTTTACACCCAACGATATGAAGACTATAGTCTGCCAGGTGGAGGTATAGATTTGAACGAAAACAAAATCGAAGGAATGATGCGAGAGTTACGTGAAGAAACTGGTGCTCAAGATATTAAAAACATAAAACCCTTTGGGGCTTACGAAGAATATAGACCTTGGTATAAGCCAGACTTTGATATTATGCATATGATTTCGTATTGCTATACCTGCGAGATAAATAATGAACTTGGTCAAGCAACAATGGAATCTTATGAAATTAAAAATGGGATGAAAGCGATATGGGTAAATATTCATGAAGCCATAAATCATAACAAAAAGACAATGGCCACCAGTGAAAAAAAAGGAATGTCTATTGAACGAGAAACTTTTTTGTTAAAGCTTATTGCTGAAAAATTAATGAAGTAAGCGGCGCAAATCATCCTTTCCTAAGTGGATTGTTTTAGAATTGCAGTACTTCAATCTATAAGAATAAATGATTAGAAATATCCCATTTAGAAAGAATAATTGAAGTGGAAGGATCTCCATAAAATAAAAACAGCAAAAAAATTGCATTGGAGAGATTTAATAGAACTACCCTAGCCTATCTATTGTTTTGCCAGTGAATAGAAAACATGAATTTAAAATAACAATGCCCTAATGGACTTTTCCGTTACACAAATTGAAAATACAATCTATGTCTTAGAAAAACGTCTAGGGCTACCGGGTTATGAATACGACTTTCAAAAGCATTTTGCCTGTAATCATCCGCTGTATTATAATGGGGAAATTATGGCCATAGGTAGAATTGGTGCGACCAATGATTATCCCAAAAGATATAATGATTTTTTAGATTATAATATTCGCTTAATTCATAGTCCAGAAGAATACCTCAAAACAAGTTTTTTACCTCATTGGTATCCTATTATTGAAAAATATACTCCTCGAAGTATATGGTATGATACGTTCCCTAGTCTTTCAGAAATTGAAAAGCATTTTGACTTTCCAATTTTTATAAAAGGTGAACGACAAACCAATCGTCATGCTCGAAATAAATCGATCATTAATAATCCAAAAGAGTTAGAAGAATTGAAAATAATTTGGGCCAATGATCCTATTCTTCATTGGCAAAAAATTGTGGTTAGAGAATTTATCTCTTTACAATTAGTGGTTCCAGATAATGGGATTGCCATGCCTAAAGCTATAGAATTTAGAACCTTTTGGTGGAAAAATCAATGTGTGTCTATTGGTAATTATTGGACTGCAGAGAAATACCAAATTTCAGAAAGTGATCAAGCAGCGATGCTACAAATTGCCCAAAAAACAGCAAATTTGATTGATACTTCTTTCCTTGTCATTGACATGGCCAAAACTCAAAATGGAGATTGGATTGTTATTGAATTGAATGATGGGCAAGAAGCGGGCTATGCAGGTAATAATCCTTTTATGCTTTGGACTAATGTACTTAATATTGAAAATAAAAACGGGTAAAATTTAATCTTGGATAAAAATGAAATTCGAAAAGAAATATATCATACAAAAATCATTGGAGGAGGTGAAGGATATATTTTACAATCTTGAAAAATTCGGTTCATTTCATCCTTTGATAAAATCTGTAAAAAAATTGGATACTAACGTAAATGGACAAACTAAATATCTCATAAAAGAACAACCCTATCCTTGGATTCCAATACGCATTAAATATACCGCACTGGTAGGTATTCAAGGTAATCGCATAGCATATAAAATACATGGTATTCCAATGGTAAAACCTTCTATTAAATACCAGTTTTCGTCTATTTCTAACGCAAAGACCCAAGTCCATTTTAATCTTGACATTGAGGGCAAAATGATAGGCAAACGTATCTTAATGAGCAAAATGGTAAAGGCTCAAAATAGCCTCATACTATTGATCAACAAAGAGGATTTTTAAGTAAAAACAATCAGATACAACAGGCTTTATTAATACTAAACTTCACAAGATTAAGAGGTAAAACCATCAAACCCCTACCCTGTTAAAGAAATGATAAAAAATTGTTAATTAGCGTTAAGAACTGTTAACTATGTTTTTAGTTAAAGGAATTATTGTAGCTTTATTATATGAAATTAAAACCAAAGATTCGGTTTCTATTTCAACATACAATCAAACAAAATAAAATTGCCATGAATTCCAAAATCGTTTTTTTCTTAAGTATTTTAATTTGTCAGTTATCCAATATTCAAGCTACTCCAGATCATAATACGCGCCTTAAGATAGCAGAAGAAAGCACTACTTTTGACAGCCTCATTATCAATTCGGGTATTGTTATGCCCAAAGATAGCTTAGATGCTTTAGCCCTAGTAGCTTCTGTAAACGGCTTCTTATCCTTTGCACAAGAGAATAGTAAAAACAAGTGGGTACTCACTTCACAAGCCGTAGAGACCCAAGTATTAATTGATGAGATACAAGATATTCAGAAAAGTAAAAAATATAAAGATGATCATTTTTTCAAACCATATCTCACTAAAATAACCCCTTTAGAAAAGAGTAATTATGCCGTTCATATTGCCTACATAGGAAGTCATGAAGGCACCACGGTGCTTAGAGCCAATTTTGAACTCATAGCCCATAAAATCAAAGATCAATTTTTAATTTCTTCGCCACTCAAAAGAAAGACTCAACATTGGCAAACCCAAAAAGTTAAGAACCGTATCTTTTATTATCCGTATACATTAGATCTAGAGAAAGTGGACCAATATGGTAAACTCTCTTCTTTTTATGATGAAAAATTAAATAATAATGAAGGAGAAACCCATTTCTATTTATCTACTGATGAAATGGACCCCCTTAAATTATTCGGCGTCGAATATAAGTTCGATTATAATGGTCGACCAATAAACAGTGCTTGGATATCGTCAATAGACAAAAAATCTGTATACGTATTAAATGCCAACGAATTCTATGATTTTGATCCGCATGACCTTTGGCACAACAGATTAAGACAAGTCATTTCTCGCAAAGAAGTACATCGTAGAGTGGACTGCCACATTGCTACGTTATATGGTGGAATATGGGGAAAAAGTTGGGATGAATTATTCCCTATGTTTTACGAAAAGTATTTCGTTGGTAAGCAAGTAGATTGGTTGGAACACAAGAAGAATTATTCTCATTTTATTACCAATGAAAAAAGCAAAAACTATACGGATGATTTTATTGGTGCGCTACTTGTCAAAAAAATAGAAAAAGAAAAAGGGTTTGATGGGGTTTGGAAATTACTAAAGACCAAACGAACGAAAGAGGAAGAAGAATACTTTGCAATGTTAGACGAATTAATTGGCATTTCTAAGAAAAACTATAATAAGGAAGTGACCAAATTGATTAAAGCCGAAATTAAAAAGTTTCACTAATTTCATCATTTTATTTTTGGCACGAAAATCGAGGATCATTTAATTAATAAAGAGTAGCAATTTTTGTTTCTTTCACTTATATAATATATATTATTATAGTGAATAATTGACTACAAAAAAAATGCTTTTCTTAGATTAAATAATTCTCTAATAACTCGATTCATTATTCTTTCTCTCAAATGATAAAACCGAATTTTACATGAATAAAATTATCGTTATTTCCCTATTGCTTCCATCTTTTATTTTTGGACAAAAAGAATGGCAATTAGTAGGAGGAAAAGAATATACTATTGAAGCAAATATTTATAACCTAAAATCTAAGACTACAGACACGCTAAGTTTAGATGGAGAAACTATCTTTAGTCATATTTGGCTTGGCGGAGAGAAAAAAGGAACACATCCAGTAGCTGAATATAAACTTAAAACAACCACCTACCCTTCTAATTTTATACATTCAGATTCTTCCCTTTCATTAATCGAAGGGTTCTTAAATTCTACCATTCTTAATTTAGCGGAAAACCCAAACTATGAGTATGTAAATTCTTCCTTAGAATTTTTCGATGGATATCCAGGCAAAGATTTTAAATTCAAAGATTTAAGATCAAACCATTTATTTAACTCAAAATGTTATTTAGTCCAAAACCAATTAATAGAATTCATCACCATATCTAAACCGACTAATTGGTTTAGTAATTCGAAAAGTCATTTTTTTGAATCCCTGAACTTAATTGATCGTAATGAAAATGAAAAAGACTATGGAATACCCATTATAAAATCAGATTCTTATTCGGTCTCTTTTTATCGCACCCCGAAAGTTCAAAACTTTTTTGTGGATGCAGAAGAAGGACTAATAAATACTAAAATAAAAATTGATGAAAGAGAATCCAAGGAAGGTAATTTAGTTTTTATGTCATCTGAATCAAAATATAATTATACCTATCAACTTAAAGAAAAGGAACTAGATTCTTTTTATTCAAAATCTATGCTTGGTTCAATTAATTCTATGAATGGAAAATTTATTTCGAAAAACGAAATTAGTTTTGAAGGACATAAAGGCATAGAATTCTATGCCGATTTATTTGAAGGAAGAGCAACCTGCTATTTTAGAAAATTTTGGATAAACAACACCATGTATAACTTTGCAATAATGTATACTGATGAAAAACCAAATGCAGAAGGACTAAAATTTATGAACTCTTTTAATTTAGTTCATTAATCATTTTTCTTATCAAAAAACATGAACAATAATTCCCCAAAAATCCGAAATAATGTGCAATACAAAAAGGAAGAAGCTTGGACAAAGTTATGCGAATATATTGAGATTGTACATCAAAAAGAAGCCGACGAATTTGCGCCTAGAGAGTATCTAGGTGATGAATTATTTGCACAAATATTTACACTTCCCCCATCTATTGGCAAACTCAAAAAGGTTAAAAAAATGTGGCTTTACGGGAGTAACCTAAAAAGAATTCCTCCTGAAATTGGACAAATGAAATCTCTTGAATATTTTGACCCCTATACTTCTTATGATTTGAAGTGGTTCCCTTATGAATTGACAAAATGCAAAAACCTAAAAGACAGTCGTATCAGTACACGCGCACTATTTGGGAATTTTAAAAATAAAAAACCTTTTCCAGATCTTGAGCATAATCCTGTAAGATATGAAGGAGCACATCTATATTGCAGTGTATGTGAAAAACAAATAACCTATGAAGAAACAAATCAACTTTGGATTACATTAAGAATCGGGACAGACTTCGTCCCACTGCTTACTAATTTATGTTCTAAAGAATGTGAGCACTTACTACCTAAACCGCCTGAAGGTTATGTCCAATTCCCACACAAAGGTGGAGCCAATTGGAAACAACCTTCTTATAAAGAATCCAACAAAAGCAATATGACTAAAATTACGCATACAGAATTAGAAAAAATGACTAAAGAAAATAAAGATAAAAAGCCTACATTGTTAAAATTGATTCGAAAGATTTGGGAAAAATAAAAGTACCTTTGTAAATTTCCATTCCAAATTACGAACGATTAGTAAAGATGAAAAAAGAAATCAAAGCCATAAATTTTGAAAACAAAACCCTAAGTAGGTCCCATTTCGATTTTGTACATCTTGAAGATATTTTAAACAGCACGCCTAAAAATCACAATCAATTTGAATTTCATAAGGTTTCTTTTTATATACTTTTTTTAGTTACCAAAAACGAAGGTACTTACAGTCTAAACTTCAAAGATTATCCATTAAAAAAAGGCACTATTTTTACACTACGTAAAGATAATATTCATAAATTTCACAAAAATAAATCCAAAGGTATACTTCTCATTTTTACCGAAAACTTTATTGTAAATCACTCCAGCAAATTAGAAGCTTCTAAACTAATTTTATTATTTAATGAAATGTTGACTTCTCCTAAATTACAATTAAACGAAATAGAATATAAGGAAATCATTACCTTGACAAATTTAATAAAGGAAGAATATTTCAAACGAAAAGATGACTACGCTCCGAATATTATTCGAAACCTTTTGCAGGTAATTGCGAATAAATTACTTCGCATAAAATCTAAGGACAATCAAATTCTTGACCATGGTAAATACCTTTCTAATTTTTTAACCCTTCAAAAACTAGTTGAAAATCATTGCTTTAACAGTAAAAAAGTATCATTTTATGCCGACAAAATGGGCGTCACGAGTAAAACACTCAATAATATTACCCAAAGCATCATTCACCAATCGGCTAAAGCATTTATTAATGACACCGTAATTATTCAAACAAAAAGATTAATAATCAATTCCCAAGATTCTTTAACAGAAATTGCTTTCCAAGTTGGTTTTGATGAACCCACCAATTTTTTCAAATACTTTAGAAAATATACTGGAGTCTCTCCAAGTCAATTCAGAACCATGCATCAAAATGGTTAATCTATATTTTATTTTAATTCGAAAAAATAAAAAAACACGACAACTTTCCTCTTTTTACCCTACAAATCTTTTTTTTTACCTCATTTGCATTTCATCTTCGCTTTATCTTTGTGTCATTCAATAATCAAAACAAATATGATGACAAACAAAGAAGCGATTCAAGCATTTTATGAAAAAGCACTCACCGTAAATAAGGAGACTAGGCCAACCGCTGCATTAAGTCCAGTTTTAGCGGATGGATTTCTATCCTCTGGTTCTGTAGCTTCTAAAAACAAAGAAGAACTCATGAAACAATTGGAATTCTTCTGGCAGATCATTCCAAATCTTAAATGGGAAATTCAAGAAATAATTAACGAAGGGGAAAAATATGTCGTAAGAAGTATAGCTTCTGGTTCTCCAAATGGCAACTTCATGGGCCTACCTACCGACGGAACAAAATCTTTTAAAATTATGACGATTGATATACATCACATCAAAGATGGAGTCATTCTCAATACGCATCATGTAGAAGATTGGGCTACGGCAATGCAACAATTAAAATCGTAAATCAACCTATTTTTAATCTATCTTTTTTATTGTAGTTGTTTAAGCAACATAAAAAGACTAAGTACTAGGACAAAAAAATGATATTTAATGAATGGAAATATTTTTTTACTAACCAAGACAAAAAACGCAGACATAGCCTTAGCTATGGCAAGTATTTTTAACGCAGGATAGTAGAAAAATAGTAGGTCATTAAGTATTGATTTTTTTGTCCTAGTACTTAACCATTTAAAATTTGAAATAATGAAATCAGACGAGAATAAAACCAACAAGGAAATACAATCCGAAGAAACCATGAAAATTGCGACCGACTTTATGGACGCTATGGGAAAAGGAGATATGGAAACCATGATCCATCTAATGGACGACCAAATGGTTTGGCAAAACGAAGGAGACAAAGATTTACCTTGGCTTGGTCCTTGGCAAGGCAAAAAGAAAATTCTAGAAGTATTCTTACCGCTCTTTATGGAAAACTTTAAAACGACCAAATGGGTGACTGAAGATGCATTGGCTAGTGGAAATGTAGCTGCCTTTTTTGGAAAAATGAAAGGGATTACTTTAAAGTCAAATCAAGAAACTACAGAATTTACTTTTGCATTAAGAGTAAAAGTCGCCAATGGAAAAATAATACTTTGGAATTGGCTTGAAGATAGCTATGCCGTTTCCAAAAGTTATCACAAATAATTTATTTATCACAAAAAAAATATCATGAAATTAAATACCATCATTCTATTTACCTTATTAGGCATTTTAACTTTATCCTCTTGTAAAAAAGACGAAATTCCACCATTAGCTGAAGGGGTAAGTATTACGCTTAGAAATACATTACAAGATCCAAACGAGGCAGAGGCAACTTACGCAAGTTTATTTATGCAAGCCGACGATGCATTTGACGAATCCGCTACGCTTTCAAATTCTTCTTCAGAATTCGCTACTGCTCTAGCGCAAGCAGGTACTGCATTAGGTGACATTAGTGGACTTTATAATATTGATTTTACAGAATCAACGATCAACTTTACTTTATTACCCACAGCTACCGATCCTTTCTGGCAAAATGTCTTTGGTGTTTTCCCAGCAGATAAATTTGATCGATATTATTTTACATTTAATGAACCACATAATATTACAGGATTTAGTAGTACCAATAGCGCGGTCAATTTAAGAATTGATTCAGAAACGGTGATCGTAGTAGAAATTAGTGAAGGATATGATATGAATCCTGGAATTTCTTTTAGTATTAATTTAAATTAAAAAACAAGTATGAATTTAGATCAAAAGATGAATATTGAAAAAACACTGAAAGCTTTACATCATGATGCACAAAAAGACTATATGCGTATGGGTAAAGGTATCGTAAAGTCTATTTTTAGACCTATGCAACCTGCGGATTTTAAACACGCTTATCTCCCCATTTCAAAAGAACAAGGAGTACACTTGCGCGAATTAATTATCGAAAATGACTGTAAACAAGTGGTTGAATTTGGAACTTCATTTGGTATCTCAACTATTTATTTAGCAGATGCTGTTCGACAAACGGGAGGAAAAGTAATCAGTACAGAATTGCTTAAAAATAAAGCAGAAAAGGCATCTCAAAATATCAAAGATGCTGGTTTAAATGATTATGTAGAAATTAAGATTGGAGATGCGATGGAAACATTAAAAGATCACCACACGCCCATTGATTTCTTATTTCTCGATGGCTGGAAAGACTTGTATTTACCATTATTCCAAATGTTAGAACCGCACTTCCATTCAGGCACATTAATTTATGCTGACAATATGGATATGGCTGACACCGCGCCTTATGCTAATTATATTAAACTAAAGAAAAACAGATATACCACACGTTCCATTTATCATGGAAAAGCTTTCCTTAGTTTGGCGTCTTAATTGCCTATAGCATTTAATGAAAATATATTTTATCTTTGATAGCATGCTTCGTTGAGAGGCATGCTATTTTTTATTAAAAAACTATTTATTGATCTTGCGTGGTAAAGATAAGTACTCAAAAAACAATGGAGATTACAGCGTCATTAACCTTGATTTCATTTAAAATAAATTAATGCGTACCTACTTTTTAATCCTAATTCTATTCCTTCTCAAAGGATGTATTCCTAGTTCATATTTTCTAGAGATTAATCCTTCTATTGCTACTAATGAAAAATGGATTCCTTTAAATGAAAGCATAAAAGATAAACGGATTATTGCTCTTGGAGAAAGCTTGCATGGCGTAAAAGAATATAATACCACGAAAATAGAATTGATCCAATACCTCCATGAAAAAGAAGGCTTTAATGTATTAGCTATCGAATCTGATGTAGCGAAAAAATTGATATAATTTAGGCTAGTATTATTTCTATATGAAAATAATACTAGCCTATTCTTTGTATTTAATATTAGATTATATTACTCCTTGTGCGATCATTGCATCAGCGACTTTCACAAAGCCACCAATATTCGCTCCTTTTACATAATCTACATACTTTTTATTGACTCGGCCAAACTCATTACATTGGTTATGAATGTTAATCATAATCCCTTGTAATTTTGCATCCACTTCTTCTCTAGTCCAAGATAAGCGTGTGCTGTTTTGTGCCATTTCCAAACCAGAAGTCGCTACTCCACCTGCATTGGAAGCTTTACCTGGAGCATAAAGAATTTTTGCTTGTTGGAATACATTAATTCCGTCTATTGTAGTTGGCATATTTGCCCCTTCTCCAACAGCAATGATTCCATTTTTGACCATTTGTAGAGCTTCTTTTCCGTTGATTTCATTTTGTGTAGCCGATGGGAAAGCACAGTCTGCTTCAAAATGCCAAGGTTGTCCTTTATCAATATATTCTACCCCTTTAAATGCATTAGCATATTCTTTAATTCGACCTCGTCGAACGTTTTTCAAATCCATTACATAGGCCAATTTCTCCCGATTGATCCCTTCTTTATCGTAAATCACTCCTGAGGAATCCGAAAGGGTATGCACCGTACCTCCAAGGTCTAGAATTTTTTCCGCAGTATATTGAGCTACGTTTCCAGAACCAGAAACCAAACATCTTTTTCCTTCAATACTCTCCCCTCTCGTCTTTAGCATTTCATTCGTAAAATAAACACATCCATAACCTGTAGCTTCTGGACGGATTAAACTTCCTCCATAGGGCAATCCTTTTCCGGTAAAGGTTCCAGTATGTTCTTTTGTCAACTTTTTATACATTCCAAAAAGATAGCCAACTTCACGACCACCCACACCAATATCTCCAGCAGGAACATCCGTATCTGGGCCAATATGACGAAACAGTTCTTGCATAAAAGCCTGACAAAAACGCATCACTTCTCCATCGGATTTGCCTTTAGGGTTAAAGTCAGAACCACCTTTACCACCGCCCATAGCTAAGGTAGTCAATGAGTTTTTGAAGGTTTGCTCAAAACCCAAGAATTTAAGGATAGATAAATTAACAGAAGGATGAAAACGAAGGCCCCCTTTATAAGGACCAATTGCCATATTAAATTGTACACGATAGCCTCGATTTACTTGAATTTTTCCTGCATCATCAACCCAAGTTACTCTAAAACTAATTGCACGATCTGGTTCAATCATTCGTTCGAGTAATGCATAGTCTTGATAACTTTTGTTTTTTCCAATAAATGGAATAACAACTTCTGCAAACTCTTGTACTGCCTGGTGGAACTCAGGCTCATTTGGATTTCGCGAGATCACGTAATCCATAAATTTTTTGGTTTTTCTACTAGCCATGGATAGAAATTTGATTAAGTAAAATGTTTTTAGTGTAAGAAAGAAAATGTGAAGTCCAATTTCTTTGCATAAGAACATTGTTGACCATAACCTTTTATCGTCAAAATCTAGCGCAAGATAATAATTTATTTCATGGCTAAAAAAGCAAATTCCTGACAATATTTATTGTAGTAACTTAAAATTTTACGCTATGCTAAGAGAATGGATTTTTTTTATTACTTTTAAATTGAGCCTAGTAAATCATCCTTATTTTGTATACCCATATTTTTATACAAAATTTAAAAACTCTACGAAAACGAATGAATCGAATAATGAAAAATATGCCCCTTTTCTTTTTTTTATTATTTTCTACTTTGGTTCAAAGTCAAGAAGAATTATTGATAGAAAATAAGGCCATTCGTTTTCAAATCCAAACCAAGCAAGATCGGATTCAATTTATTGTAGTAGATACGCTTTTGGAGGAAAAGAAGCCTATATTTTTATGGTGCCAAGGCTCTTTACCAATACCTTTGTTTTGTGAAATAGATGGACACGGCACCTTCTTCTTTGGTGGAGGAATTTCTAATTTTGATTATAAAAAAATTGTAGCGGAATATCATTTGGTCATCATTTCCATGCCCTACACGCCTCTACTCGGTCGAAAAGAAAATTTGAATAAGCATTATCAATATGTACCCAACAAACAATATCCCAAAACATTTTCTAGTTCCTATATTGCCGCAGATTATTTAGACAATTACGTCTATCGCGCTAAAAAGGTATTGAAGTATTTAAGACATAAAAAATGGGTAGATAATAATAAATTAGTGGTTGCTGGGCATTCACAAGGAAGTAAAATAGCTACTAAAATTGCTCGAACAAATTCTAAAGTTACCCATCTTGGATTGTTTGCAGCCAATCCTTTTGGAAGAATAGATCAATATGTTCGTCAAGCTCGGCTCGATGCGAAACAGGGTGAAATTACTTGGGAGAAAGCCGACTCTTTGATGAACAATTATTATGATTTTTATGCTAAATCACATCAAGAAGATTCCATAAAAAAAAACCCAAGTTTAAGAGCTTGGAGTTCATTCTCTGAGTTATTTTATGACGATTGGTTAAAGCTAAACATTCCAATCTATCTTGCTTATGGTACAGGAGATCGAACCGCAGATTTATGCGATTTGATCCCCTTATTTTTTATTCAAGAAAATAAAAACAATTTAACCTTAAAAAGATATCTCCACTTAGAGCATAACTTTTTTGAATTGGATAAGCAATCGAAAATCGATTATGATAAAGCACATTGGCCTAAGGTCATGAACGATTTCTTACAATGGATACAATGAGTTATTTATCATTGATCAATTCCTTCACATCCGAAGGAACAGAAGATTTAGCTGCTTTTTTCTGACAGGTTTTACAAAGTTCAGAAATACCTTTCTCTTCCCATGATTCTTTGATACTACCATTGGAAAGTGTTTTGCCTTTAACGTGGTGGCAATTTTCATAGGCATGGTATTTATTACCCGCTTTAGACCAAAATACATTATCGGTATTTATGTTCAACTTTTCGGCAGCTTCCGTTTGTTGATTGATTTCTTCGGTATATTTTTCTACAGAAGGAGGATTGAAATCCGCACCTGTTATCCCTGCGGCAATCATAGCTACCGTAGCAATACTTCCTGCTATTCCCTTCGTTTTGCCGCTAATGTCTTTATTGGTAAGGATCAAAACGACTAAAGGAAGAAAGGCAAGCACGCCCATTATAGCTCCTAATTGATTTTGTATAAAAAACCTAGTGGTATCTTCTTCTGATGCAGGATCAAGTCGATTCGCTTTTTTCCAAAGGGTCGATCCTGTGATGGCTAGAATTAGGATAACCACAATGGCTACGATCAACCAGATTAAGGTCTCATCGCTGATGAGTTTTAATATGGCAAAAACCTGCCCGGCCATTGCCAAGACCCAAGCGATCATTGCAAAAATTCTCAATTGTGTAGCTTTCGATTTTGCTTCTGGACTTGCTACAAATACTTTTGGTTCACTCATGTTATGTTTTGTTTTGTTTTGTTTTTCTTTATGACGTAAAAATACTATTTTAAGTCACATTAGTACGCATTAGCATTTAATAAAAGTTGATTTCAAAGAAATTAATAATCAGTGAAGCGTTTATCTTTATTTTTTTTGGAACTGATGCAAAATATCTTGAAATTTAGAAGATGTTCCTAATTTTGAAACGAGAATTTTTAATTGAAAGGCAGCAACTTGACACAAAAAGATAAAATGAAAGTAACAAAATCCACAAGCGAAGCATACACTTGGGGTCATGTATGCAAAGGCTGGCATTTAGTAAACACTAAAGCACTTAGTGTAATCCAAGAAATGATGCCGCCGGGCACTCAGGAAGTCAAGCACAGACATGCAATAACACAACAATTCTTTTACATTCTAAAAGGTCAAGCCGTGTTTGAAGTAGAAGGAAAAGAGATCATTATAAACAAAGAGGAAGGAATACATATAAAGGCGAATTTGGTACACCAAATTAAAAATAAGACGGATTCGCCTATTGAGTTTATTGTAATTTCGCAACCTCATTCACATGGAGACAGAATACTTGAAGATGAATAATTTGACTATTTCTAAAACGCAGGCAGCGGAAGTTCCTTTCCTCGTTGCGATGGAATCGAATATAGAAAATTCGGTCTTCATTTTTCCAAATAGTCAAGAGGAACATTTGCAACTTATCTTAGCGAAAGACATTGCGCATTTAACTATTAAATCCGAACAAAACGAAATCATCGGATTTGTAATTTTGGCAGGATTAAATAATCCAAACAAGAGCATAGAATTTCGAAGAATTGTTATCGAACCGAAAGGAAAGGGATGGGGCAGAAAAACGGTTCAGGAAATAAAAAAGTATAGTTTCGAAACCTTGAAATGTCATCGTTTATGGCTAGACGTTTTAGAAGATAATGCAAGAGCAAGATATTTATATCAATCAGAAGGATTTAAAGAAGAAGGCACATTGAGAGAAGCCATTTATGTGGATGGAAAATTTAAAAGTTTGATCATTATGTCAATTCTTGTACATGAATTTAAAGGATGAACTTGACCAAATAATTCGACCACATTTGTTTTTAACTTTATAAATCACTTAAAAATAGTTTTAATAATCCAATGGACATAAATTTCAAAAAAGACGAAACTGGAAAATATGTAGAAGATTTCGACTCCATGACAAAATCTGAGTTGGTCCGATACTTAGTGTATAAAGTTAGACGACAAATAAACGTTTTGAATGCTTTTTTAGCACTCCTTGAAAACACAAATAATAAAGATGAAAGCTTAGCCCTTCTACAAAAAATGGAGGAGGTCTCTCAACAAATTTTGGCGTTAGAAAAAAGAGTTAAACTTCAGCTATTGAAGCATTAAATTTTATTCTAAAAAAATTAAAGCACTTTTCATATAAAAATGAACTAAAATAAATCAACTCAATATCATGCAACTTAAAATATATCAAATAGACGCTTTTACGAATACATTATTTGGAGGAAATCCGGCCGCCGTTTGTCCACTAGATCATTGGTTAAGTGATGAGGTATTACAAAACATTGCAATGGAAAATAATTTATCTGAAACCGCTTTTTATGTAAAGGATGGCGATCATTTTAAACTCCGGTGGTTTACCCCAAACGTGGAAGTAGATCTTTGTGGAC
>JAHDCJ010000104.1 GCA_020629935.1 Saprospiraceae bacterium
GTAGATGGCTTTGAAGCCAACATAAGTTTGATACCACAACACATCTCGATCAATATCTTGACTAGGTAATACAGGTATAATGCTTTTAAAGTTCGTTTCCATCACAAATATTTTATAGGAAGATCGTTAATTATTTTGGCTTTGACAAAGCGATATTATTTAATCTAATGCATTTTGTTAGCTTCAATAAAGCAAGATTAAGGCATATACTTCGATGATCTTCTAAATATCTAGATCAAGCAACAAAATAATTTATTTTTATCCTTTTTTATTGTCTACAATAAATCTAGAAGCGGTATGCGCGGAACGATAGGAGCACATCATAGTGGATAGCCCTTTAGCTTTGTGAATAGGTAGAAAGCGCATAAATTATTTGGTTAAATGGGAATCCAAAATGGAATCATCATCTAATGGGGATTGAGCCTTCTTTTTCTCCTCCTTCTTTTTAGGGCTTTTATTTTCTTCTGTTAACTCGTTCTCTTTTTTTGGATTTTTATTCTCCTCTTTTGTTCTATTTTCATATGATTTAATTAAAAACGCATACCATATTACCCCAATCACATAAAGTACAATAGTAATTAAAAAGATGCTTACATATCTCCATTCTGATTGCCTCAAATAGGCAAATATTTGCATGCTTATAAACCAACTTCCTGACCAAATGGAAGCGTTTAATGCACTAACCATCTCTTGATTTTTTTTACCTACGAAATACATCGTTAATTCAGAAGTCATAGGGCCCGCTACATTCATCAATGGTTGGCGGATGAGATAGAAAAAGATGGCTACATAAACTGCATATTCCCAATGTGCATAATACTCGGAAGTAGCCATGAAAAACAAAGCTAAAATAGCTAAAGATTGGAATAGAGTAATGGCAACCTTATATCCATAATTTCTTCTAATCGTAGGAATGAAGATCATACCAAAAGCAACAAACAAATAAGTAAATGCGCCCATTAAAGAAAAGATGTCTGAATCTACACCATGTACATTTAAAAAGAATAAATTGATCACTGGAATGGTAAAGCCGGCACCAATAGCGATGATAAAAGTAGGAATGGTAGCAGAAGCAATTAAAGGCCAATCATAAGGAGAAAGTACATCGCCTATAGCTGGAATTAAGTCCGTCGCCTTTTTTATTTTACGTATAGGTAAAGCTTTTGAAATATGCTCTTTTACTTTAATTTTATAAAGGAAAAATAAAGAAGAAAAACTAAATATGGATAGAGCTTGAATCATTAATTTTTCTGTGAAAAATATAGGATCAATACTTTGGAGAAGATAGTAGGACACCCCGCAGATAAAGATCGTTAAGCCCCATGTTTGGAAGTACATAGTGATCGCTTCTGAATGCGTTTCTTCTTTAGCATTGAGTAAGATATAAGGAAGTCCAGTTATTTGAAAAAGAGCAAATGCTATGCCCCAAAAAATAATACAAAAATTAAGTGCTGTATACGAATGTAGACTAGCAAAGTGAATGACTAATAAAGAAAAAATAGGGAGTAGGGTAGCTCCAATTAAGAAAAAGGGTTTGAGTCGTTTGCCTTTGATGAAAAAACCAAATGGAGCAGCTAAAAGCATCACAGCCATAAAACGATAAGAAATGATTCTTCCAATTTGAGCATCGGTGTATCCTTCCTTTTCTAAAAAATAATTAAGTAATAAAAAGAAAGCAGTGTTGACCATCTGAAGACATAATTCAGCGGCTATAAGCAATAGAATATGCCGTTCTACTTTTCGAAATCCATTAATAATATCCACGAATTTCGAAGTCATTTAAGTAGGTTTAATTTTTGGTCATTTGTGCCGTACAATATCGAATAACATCCTCATTGGCATTTGGTTCAAAATACTGAATAGAAGGATCTTTTCGATACCAAGTAAGTTGTCTTTTGGCAAATCTTCTAGTATTTCGCTTAATCAATCGTACCGCTTCTTTGAGGTCATGTTTGCCCGCAAAATAATCGAATAATTCGGAATAACCAACGGTTTGTAATGCATTTAAATGACGTAAAGGAAATAGGGCTTTCGCTTCAGCTACTAAGCCTTGTTCTAACATAATATCTACCCGTTGATTGATTCGTGTGTAAAGTTGTTCTCTAGGATAATCAATGGCTACTTTAATCGTATTAAAATTGCGTTTTGATTTGCCTTGATTGAGGAAAGAACTGAAAGGTTTTCCTGTGCCTCGAATGATCTCTAACGCTCGAATTACTCGATGTGGATTGAGCATGTCTGCTTGTTGAAAATATAGAGGATCTGATTTTTTAATTTCTTGACTTAAGACTTCAATCCCTTCTTTTTCTAATAACACAGAAAGGGCTAATCTATGCTTTGGATCTACTTCTGGAAATTGATCAAACCCTTCTAATATGGCTTGGATATATAAACCAGAACCACCGACCATAATTACAGGGTTAACATTTGTAAATAATTCATTTAACTTTTGTAACCCCTCTTCTTCAAACTTCCCAACACTGTAGTGGTCATGAATACTTAAATTATTGATGAAATGATGTATTGCCGCTTGCTGTTCTTCTTGGCTTGGTTTAGCGGTACCAATATGCATCTCCTTATAAAATTGACGACTATCTGAAGATATGATTTCGGTGTTGAAATGTTGAGCTAATGCGATACCTAAACTCGTTTTTCCACTAGCAGTAGGGCCACAAACTACAATAAGGTATTTATGTTTAGGCATGAGTTAATAATTCAATGGGATCATTAATTTGAATGTAATCCGATGGACTGTTTAATAAAAGATTCATCCCAAATTTAATCTTTTTATTTTGTAGTCTATAGGAAACTAAGACCCGATTAAAATTGGGATCTGCGACTCCTGTCTCTGGATCAAGGGTTGGGACTTGACAACGGCTGCATGGTTTAGCTGCTTTAAATTTTACATTGCCAATTTTGAAATTGATCCAGTAATCTTCTTCATGTGCTTCTTTTCCTTCAAAAACAAAGTTAGGACGAAATCGTAAAGCACTTACAGGATAATTCATTTTTGAGGAAAGCAATTGTAAGGATTCTTCTCCACAAATGAGATAAGGGAATCCATCTGCAAAACTGACATGTTCATTTTCGGCTGCATATTCTAAATCAATTTGCCTTGGATAGGATTCAGGTAAAAAAACTAGACGACATGAGATGGAAAGACGATCTGAAAACCATTGATTCATTTCATTGCTAAAAGTCCACGCTTGACAAGTATCATCCCAAATTTGAACAGTTACGGTTTCTAAGCCCGATTCAATTTCATAGGGAATTTGAATAGTAGAATTTGTCTTTGGATCATGAACTTCAAAATGAGTATCCTTATCCGACAATCGAAATCGAGTCATTTCGGGAAACTTTCTTTGAGAAATGAAAAGACCATCCTCATTGCAAAGCATCCACCTTCTATCGTGTTTTAATCCTTTCGGAAGACAAAGTGCACGGTTTAATTCGATCGCTCCAAGCGATTTTATGGGATAAATGAGTATGTTTTTCAGTAAATATGCCATAGTAAGTGTCAATTTTGCCTAAAAATCCGAAAATTTTAGTTTATTTTTAAATAAAATGTACATCATTAAGAATAAATCCTTATCTTTGCACAGCAAATTTTCAAGCAATAAATATTAAGAACGATGAATCCAATAATGAATTTTGTGGAAGGCGAAATTGCGAAAAAATATGAATATCCTGATTTTCGCCCTGGAGACAATATTACCGTAGATTATAAAATTGTAGAGGGAGCTAAAGAACGTGTTCAGGCTTACCGAGGCAATGTTATTCAAATAAAAGGAACTGGAGCTAGCAAAACCTTTACTGTTAGAAAGATTTCTAATGGAGTAGGTGTGGAGCGTATCTTCCTTTATGCAAACCCAAGTATTGTAGGTCTTACGATCAACAAAAAAGGAAAAGTTAGACGAGCTAAATTATTTTACTTAAGAGAATTAGTAGGAAAGAAAGCACGTATCAAAGAGCGTAAATACTCTAAATAATTGAACATATTTTATAAAAAAGTCCCGAATTCAATTGAATTCGGGACTTTTTTTATGTTGGTATTATTCCACTTAGAAAGGAACCATGATTAAACCTATTTTAAGTGGATGAAAATCGATGCCTTCTCCTTCTCTAAACAAGGTCTTTAACGAATAACTTACATAAAAGTTTAGACCGCCAAACCCAAGTTCTCCTCGTATTCCATAAGAGAATTTGTTTAAATTAAAGTCATCTCGTTCTCTAATCTTTCCTATTCCTTTAGCATTTTTAATGGTTCTCGCAGATAGAAGTACTGTACCGTACATTCCCGCACTCAAATTGACCGAACGCCCAGGCCGTCTCGGATTGGTTCGGAAGTTTAGCATAAGAGGCACACCAAAGGAGGTGGTTTTCAGCGCATTTCTACGATATGCAATGGTATCAGGAATTAAGGTGACTTCTGGTTGTTGGCCAATCATATGAAAGGGCTCAGCGAAACCATGGCGCGTGAAATCAAGATAGAATCCATGTTTGAAATTGACATAATGTTTAAAGATATTGACGCGTTGTTGAAAGATATGGATATTGAAATTCCTAGATCCTAAAACATTTAATTTATAATTTTCAGGATAATCTCGGGGCGAAGTACCAGGACCTAATGGTAACTCATACGATCCATCTCGAACTAATCGATTAAGCCCCCAGTCTACCAAGAAAAAACGATTTTTTACATTTTTCAGTTCAATACTATCTGGTATACGTTCAGATTTACCTTTAGAAATTTCTATTTTGAATGTACTATTTTTTTCCTCTTGTTTTTTATCTTCTTCTTGAGAGAAAGTAAAATTACTCCAAGTCAAAAGGACGCATAGGATGATCAATTTATTCATGATTTTTTTTTTACTATTAAATAGGGGCAAATGGATGGGTTATTAATCATTCGGATAAGCAAAAGCTTCAGGTCTAAAATTTTCACCGATGTTTAATTTAGGAAGTCTATTCTTGATTCGATCAATTAGTTTCCTTTTTTTATTAGCTTGATCTACAGATACATTTTCTTCATGAGGTGTAGTTTCGATCATTGCAATTACTTCTTCTTCTGGAATTTCTTCTATTGTCGGATTATTCATTTCAATGGTTGGTGTAGATGGAACTTCTTCTTCAATGACTATTTCTTCTTCCATTGGTTCTTCAATGATTGTTGGAGAATTAGATTCTATTTTTGGTGCTTCTTCTTGCACTACCTCTTCTTGAATGATTGATTCTTGTGGCAATTTATTTTCTTTGAAATCTTTTACTTCTTTTATACTCGGTTTATTTTGAGGGGTATAAATAGGAGCTGATTCTTCTTTGACGAATTGTATAATTTCTTCTTCCTTATTGGTATTTATTTTAGGAGAACGTGGTGTTTTTATCTCCTTATTATTCGAAGGATTAATTGGTTTAACGTTCCCTTCTTTCTTTGGTTTTGTATCATTTTCAACTACTTCTTCAGGGGCAATTTCAGGATTAACTTCTTCAATGATTACTGGTTTTTCAGGTGCGGGCTGAATGGGTTTAACCTGTTCTTTTTCTACCACAGGTAATGATTGACCAATATCACTTTTATTTAAAAAAGTAAATACAACAAGTCCGCCAAGTAAAGCTGCAGCGACTAGGCTTATCCATAAAGGAATAATCTTTCGATCTTTCTTTTGTATAGGAATAGGTTGGATTAAATCCGCTTTACCTTCAAATACAGGCAGCTCTTCTTCTGGCAAGATATATATTGTCAGTCCTTCCAGCTCTTTTTTAATATCGGGGTTTTTGAGTAGGAAGGCTTCCATTTCTTTTCGCATAGGGGCAGATAGATTTCCTTCAAGGAAATCAATTGCATATGCTTCGTAATTTAATCGGTTAATAGCCATGATAATATCTTGATTCGTGTTATTTAAATTGCTTTTCCAAGAGAAACGATAAACTCTTGAAGTTTTTTTCGACCTCTAAAGATGTATACCTTTACTTGTGATTCGGTGAGTTGTGTGAGTTCGCTAATCTCTTTATATGAATAGCCTTCATAATCTCTCAGCATAATTACTGATCGTTGTATTTCACTCAACTCTTTCAATGCCAATTGTAATACTTCTTTAAGTTCAAATTGTTCACTAGATGACTTTATACTATTTTCAGGAATAGATTCTACAAAATCAATTCGTTTTATTTTTCTAATATTGTCTATCATATTATTATAAGCAGTAGTGAATAAATAAGACCTTGCCTTGCTAAAGTCAACCTCTTCATGTTTGACCCATAGTTTGGCATAGGCGTTTTGTACTACGTCATTCGCATCTTCTCGATTTCGAGTGTTTTTTACAATAAATCGAAATACACGATCCGCATACAGTTTTACACATTCATTATATTCTTGGGCTGTCATTTATTCTAACTGTTGTGTTGTTGCTAGTGAGACGGTTGAGCGGACTTAAATGTTACAGTTGATTTTATTTTTTTCGAAAAATAATAAAAAAAGCGTGCAGAACCTTGATTCTGCACGCTTTTCATTGATCTTATAAAAAATAAATCTTATCTATTAATGATTAATTTTTGGGTTCCTAATAGATCATTTTGCCTTATATGAATGAAATAGGTGCCTGGATTCAGATGATTTAAATTCATTTCATACGATTGTGATCCTTCTAAACCTTGAATGGCTGCTTGATCCACTTGTTGGCCTAGTAGATTAAGGATTTGGATTTCTACCAAACCATTGTGGGGGAGACTAAAATTCAAAGCGACGTTATCCTGTGCAGGATTTGGACTAATTTCGAAACCTCTAATGGTATGATCCTCTTTCCGTTTATCTCTTTTATCAGAAATGATAAAGGCAGATCGTTCCCATACAGATTGATCTTTTCCACAATGTGATCGGGCGATTAGATCATAGCTTTTTCCTGCGTAAACATAAGGATTAAGGTCTAAGGTATTGTTTTCAGTATATAAAGATTGATAAGCATTTGTTCCTTGTCTTTTAATTCGAATTTCATAAAAATCGGCAGAAGGAATATGTTCCCATTTGATTCGTCCAGTGGCTTCGTTTGCTATTCGATCATATTGAATCACAGGAGGCTCACAAACACAATTGGCTTGATTGATGACGAAACTTAAAAAGGTAGTACAGCCCGTAGCGGTGTCTGTGATATACAATTTGATTTGTCCTTGTACGCTAGCAATGCTAGTATACCAGTGCACGGTTAAATAGGTTTCATTCTCACCACCTCCATCAACATAGCTGGCATGTTCAAGAACCCAACTATATTCACAAGTTGGACAATCTGCCATGTTTACTGAATACGTTTCTATTGCACCAAGACATACATAGGTTTCACCTACCAATTCTGCTCCTAGAAGATTTCCACATGGAAATTGATCTGCGCCGATATTCACAGGATCAACAATCGGCTCTCCATCGATATCCGTTTCGCCACTTCCAAGAAAAGTACCCATGTTTAATAGGGGAGTATCTTCGTTTAAATGTAAATCATTATTTGCAACATCAATAAAAGAAGGATCTACACTTAAAGAGTGTTCATCAAAACCTGTGGCAACAAAAACTTCATCTAATGAATAGTAGTTGGTAACTCCAGTGTCATCGTTTCCTTCTGAAACTAATTTCCCTGAAGCTGCTTGATAATTATTATAATCAATATTACTGCTGGCGTAATTGTCAATTTTTAAAGCTGGGCCTGAACCATTATTTGATACCGTGTTATTATGAAAATCTACACAAGTGGTACCAACGAAGTAAACACTTGGAGTGCCAGAATTTGAAACGATGGAGTTATTATTAATCGTATTATTTTGATCACAAGTTGAAAAATTCCAAATAGTAATGGGAGGTGAAATCGTTTCCATTCTTATGAAATTATTGGAAATGGTAATATTATTGCAATACCTTAAATCAATGCCTTTTCCAAAATCGGTAACTAATAATCGATTTCTTTTTAAAGTAAGTGCTTTAGCATATCGATATTGAATACCTGAATTGATAAAGGTATTATCTTCAAACGTAGCATCTAATGTATTAATTGAGCCATCTAGTTCTTCTAAATAAAAATAAATGGCAGATTGGGTCCATAGATTAGGAGCCAATTTATTAAACACGCAATTCTTAACTATTAGGTTGTTTACTGTAATCACATCATTGGATTGACCACATACCACGGAAGCAGCATGGGTTAGCCCAGTTCCATTAAATTCCAAATAGATATTTTCTAAAGAAATGTTATCGATAGAATTAGATTCTACAGTCTCTGGTTGATGAAAAATAAAAGGAGTAGTAAGAAAATCTGGGCAAATAATACTAAAGTTTTTGAAATGCAAGTTATCTGAAGCAAAAAGCCCAATAGCAAAATAATCACTACCTGTAAGCACTACATCTTCTTGATTGCCCGTTTGAGATTGAAAAGTCACTGGATAGGTGGCCGTACCTGGAATCTGCTCAAATGATACTTCAATATCATAAGCACCAGAAAAGATATTAAATGTGGTTGGTCCATTTACTCCTTGCGAATTTAATGCAGACGCGGCTGCTTCCATAGAAGCGTAATCGCCTCCAACCCCAATAGTATAAGTGCCAGATAATTGTGCAATTAGAAATGAAGAAGCATAAAACTGAAGAATAAAAGAGAAAAGGAGAACCCTTTTAACTAGGTTAAAATGTGTCATAATAGAGGATTTTAAAGTGAGGATTTAAAATTTTCAATATATAAGGATAAGTAAATATCCATAAAAGTCTAGTGAACATTTGATTAATTCAATATAGAAATTAATCGAAGTCAATTACAATTTACTTATTTTTTGGGATAAAAGCTTTATTTCAATTCAAATTGAATCAATTTTATTAATTAAATGTTAAGAAAGCACCATTATTGTTCATCGTAGCATCTTTAAGGTATACAATCAATAAAAAACATTTGTACATTGTGTAGATGTATAATAATCTGATTGCCTATTATTATAAAAGAAGTTTATTGGTATAAATTAATTGCTAATAGACTTACTTCTAAGAAATTAAACCGCAACGAATGAAAAATTACATTTTTTTAACGATTGGAGTCTTGATGCTTATTGGTGTCTTTATTATTTCAGGATTCCAAAAAAACATACAAGTGAATTACAATTTTTCTGGAAATAACTATGAGAATGAATGGAAAAGCATTGATTCTTTAGAACAACAAGGCCTTCCAAAATCTGCGCTTGAACTAACTGAAACCTTATTAGCCAAAACACAAAAGGAGAAGAATGCGCCTCAAATGATTAAAGCCTTGCTTTATAGAGGAAAATACCAATCTCAATTGGAAGAGGGAGGAGTTTCTAAAGCGATATATCGTTTTGAACAAGAAATAGATAAGGCTGAATTTCCTGTAAAACAAGTATTACAATCTATTACTGCAGAAATGTATCACAATTTTTTGCAAACCAATATTTGGAAGTTTAGAAATAGAACCGAAACTATCAATTTTGATAATGCAGATATCTTAACTTGGTCGCCAGCACAAATTGCAGAGAAAAGTATGCAATTGTATAATGCTTCTTTAGAGGATAAGCGGATTCAATCTATTGATATAAAAGATTTAGAACCTATTCTTTACTATTATAAAGAAACCCAAAAAGAACGTCCTACGTTATATGATTTCTTATCTCATCGAGCCATTGATCACTTTATGAATGATCAAAGTTATTTGACTAAACCCGCTTATTCCTTTACTATTAAAGATAAAGAGGCTTTTGATCCACATGCTTCTTTTAGTCAATTCGAATTTAAGACACAAGATAGTCTTTCTATGAAATATCATACCCTATTGAAATTTCAAGAGTTATTAGACTTTCATAAAAAAGATAAAGAACAAACGGCATTAATTACCTCCGATCTTAAAAGACTTCATTTCGTTTATAATAATTCTACTAGTTCCAATAAGGAAGATTTATACATGGCTTCTTTGGAGCAAATGAAAAAGCAATGTGGGAATACTCCAGCCTCTGCAGAAATCTCTTACGAAATTGCGAAACTTTATAAAATAAAAGGAGATCGTTACCAACCTTCTCCTGAAGAAAAGAATAAATACGATTTAAAAAAAGCGGTAGAAATTTGTGATCAAACGATTGCAAAATATCCTAAATCTATTGGCGCAGGAAAATGCAAATCTTTACGTTTTCAAATTCTTCAAAAATCGGTCATTGCTCGGGTAGAACAAGTACATACCATCAACGATCCAATGCTTATTAATTTAGAATATAAAAATGTAGAAAAAGTTTATTTAAAAATACTCCCTTTAACAGAAGAATTAAATAAAAGCATTCAACGGATCAATCATTATGATAAAATCAACAAACTGAATAAAGTGGACCCACTGACTTCTTGGAATGCAAGCCTTCCAAATGATGGAGATCATCAAATGCATACGACCGAATTGATTGGTCAAGGATTAAAGTCAGGTCAATATATATTAATGGTTGCGGATAATCCTGCATTTTCTTATTCCGAAAATGCAGTAGGTTTTACCTTATTTGATGTATCCAATATTGCCTATTTTGTTACCGATGAACGGAAAGATAAAAATAAAGGATTTTTTGCTGTAGACCGAATCACAGGTAAACCTTTAAGCGGAGTTAAAGTAGAATGTTTTCGAAGAAATTATAATAGTGGAACACGTACGTATGAGTTTATTTTATTACAATCTGGAGTGACGGATAAAAATGGTTATTATGCTTCTTCGGTAAAAAAGAGTGTTTCTTACCGAATCAAAATGACCTATAAAAACGATGTGCTTTTTCTTGAGAATAATTATAATCATTATCGCTCAAGTGATCCTAAAGGACATACTCGAATTAGCTTCTTTTTAGACCGAGCAATTTATCGCCCAGGACAAACCGTTTATTTTAAAGGCATTGTGATGGATATCGACAAAGACCAAATGCCTAGTATAAAAACTAACTACACTACTACAGTTAAGTTGTTTGATACCAACTACCAGATAGTAGATGAAGTGGAAGTAAGCACGAATGAATATGGTACATTTAATGGACAATTTACGGCGCCTTCTTCTGGCCTTTTAGGACAAATGCATCTTGGTGATACCAGAGGATACGGAAACAAATATTTCCGAGTAGAAGAGTATAAAAGGCCAAAGTTTGAAGTCGACTTTAAACCTGTAGAAGGAAGCTATAAACTAGGCGAACAAGTTAAAATTACGGGCGAAGCCAAAGCTTATGCAGGTTCTAGTATTGATGGGGCAAAAGTAAGTTATCGGGTAGTGCGACAAGTACGGTTTCCATATTGGTGTTGGTGGCGTTGGGGATGGCATAATCCTTATACGCGTCAAGATATGGAAATTACCAATGGCTTTACCACTACAGATGAAAATGGGAATTTTGATATTGAATTTGATGCCATTCCAGATGAATCGGTGCCTGCTGATCGAAATCCAATTTTTACCTATAAAGTCTTAGCAGATGTAATTGATATTACAGGGGAAACACATAGTGCCACAGGATTTGTAAGTGCAGGATATGTTGCTTTAGATGTAAATATTGCAGTACCAGATAAAATCGTTAAAGATAGTTTATCATCCTTTGCGATTAATACCGTAAACCTTAACGGACAATTTGAACCTGCCAAAGGAGAAATTACGATTGAACGATTGAAACGTCCTCAAGTTTTTTATAAAAATAGGTATTGGAATGCTCCAGATAAACCGGTAATTAGTAAACAAGATTTTCAGAAGAATTTTCCAGATATGCCTTTTAACGAAGAGCATAAAATTGAAAATTATCCAGTAGATAAAAAGATAAAAACAATCAATTTTAATACGGGAGAAAATAAAGAATTGGAGGTAAAAAGTTATCGGATGAATGCAGGAGCATATAAACTGCGTTTAACTACAAAAGATAAATTTGGAACAGATATAGAAATTGTTTCCTTCTTTGAAGTGATCGATTATAATGATAAATCCACGCCTGTTTATGAGGCCTTATGGGATATTTTAGAAAAAAATCCTTTACAACCTGGAGAAACTGCGGTAAGTCGTTTAGGTTCTTATTTCGATGATGCTCAAATTTTATTTCTTAGAGAAGATAATGAATTGATAAGCGAGAAAAAGTGGATTAAAGCTTCTGGTGTAGAGAAAGAAAGTCTTTTAGTAAAGGAAAGTCACAGAGGAAATACGCATTATAAAATGGCGATGATTCGAAATAATCGAAAATATCATACGCAGCAAACCATTTATGTACCTTGGTCAAATAAGGATCTAAAAATTGAATATGCCACCTTTAGAGATAAATTATATCCTGGGCAAGACGAGGAATGGCAGATAAAAATCTCTGGACCTAATGGCGATAAAGTCAGTGCCGAAATGTTGGTTGGAATGTATGATGCTTCCTTAGATGCTTTTGCAGCTAATTATTGGAACATGAATTTGTTCCCAACTAATTATCCACGAGTTAATTTAAGCTTTAGTGATTTTAGAAATCAGCAGGTAAATATCTATGGAAATAATTGGAATGAAAGCTATAATGTTTCTAGGCGGAATTATAATATGTTGAATTGGTTTGGATTTTATTTTAATAATAATAATTACCAATTTAGTAGTTATAGTATTAGAGGAAGTAGAAATGCACCAGGAGTAGTTTCTAAAAGTAAAGCGGGTGCAATGCCTGCACCTATGGCCGAAGAATCTGTAATGATGAACGCTGATGTAGGGTGGGATGCTGATGAAGATGGAATAGCAGATAATATTGAGCAAGAATCTATTGCTCTAACCGATTCTTCCGTTGTGGTAGGAGGAAAAAAAGAAGGTAAAAAAGAAGAAGATTTAGGAGAGGTAAAAGTACGTACCAATCTTAATGAAACAGTCTTTTTCTTTCCAGAATTAATGACCGACAGTGAAGGCAATATTACGATTAAATTTAAAATGAATGAAGCCTTAACTCGGTGGAAATTTATGGGTTTTGCACATACCAAAGATTTGAAATATGCGTTAACTCAAAAAGAAATCGTCACACAAAAAGAGTTGATGGTCATTCCCAATCCTCCTCGATTTTTACGCGAGGGAGATGAAATTCATTTGACCGCTAAAGTAAGTAATCTTACAGAAAATGAAATGGTGGGTCAAGCAGAAATTCAATTGTTCGATGCCTTTACGATGCAGCCTGTAGATGCAAAATATAAATTGCAAAATGCTCGACAAGATTTCACTGCAAAAGGAGGACAAAGCGCACCACTTTCTTGGCAAGTCAATGTGCCCATGGGAGCAGCTCCTATTGTATATCGAATTATTGCCAAAGCAGGTGATTTTTCTGATGGAGAGGAAAATGCTTTACCTGTATTAACGAATCGGATGATGGTTACTGAAACGATGCCTTTGCCTATTCGTGGGAAACAGAAAAAGGAATATACTTTTAAAGCAATGGAAAAAGCAAGTGCTTCCAATACGCTTTCACATCATAAAATGACTTTAGAATTTACTTCAAATCCTGCATGGTATGCCATTCAAGCCTTGCCGTATTTGATGGAGTATCCCTATGATTGTACGGAGCAAGTGTTTAGTCGGTATTATGCGAATAGTTTAGCCACTTCAGTGGCGAATTCGCATCCAAAAGTTCAACGTGTATTTGAGCAATGGAAAAACACTGATGCGATGTTGAGCAATTTATCAAAGAACCAAGAACTCAAAACGGCACTGTTAGAAGAAACGCCTTGGGTTTTAAATGCACAGAGTGAAGAGCGACAAAAGAAGCGTATTGGATTATTGTTTGATTTGAATAAAATGGCGAATGAACAAGCCCAAGCTTTAGATAAATTGGCCAAGCGTCAAATGGGTAATGGCGGTTGGTCTTGGTTTCCAGGAGGCAGAGATAGCTGGTATATTAGCCAATACATTGTGGAAGGTTTAGGACATTTAGATCGTTTAGGTGTGAAGGATATTAAATCGGACAAACAAACAACTAAAATGTTGGAGAAGGCGATTAACTATATCGATAATCGTGTAGCTGATAAGTATACCGAATTATTAAGCTGGGTGAAGTACAAAAAAATAAAATTAGAAGATGATCATTTAGATTATATGGTGATTCACTATTTGTATGCCCGATCTTTCTTTGACCAAAAAATAAGTAACCCAACTACAAAAGAGGCAACAGATTATTATCTAGGTCAAGCGGATAAATATTGGGTAAATAAAAACATGTATCATCAAGGAATGTTAGCTTTAGGTTTACAAAGAAAAGGGCGATTAGATACCCCAAAGAAGATTGCGAAATCACTAAAGGAACGATCATTAAATAATGAAGAAATGGGGATGTATTGGAAATATAATACAGGCTATTATTGGTACCAATTACCTATAGAAACGCATGCCTTAATGATTGAAGTTTTTGATGAAGTGGCTAATGATGCCAAAGCCGTTGATGATCTTAAAGTTTGGATGTTAAAGACTAAACAAACAACACATTGGAAAACAACGAAGGCCACAGCCGCGGCAGTTTATGCTTTATTAATGCGTGGAGATAATTGGTTGTTAGAAGATGCACCTGTCAAAATCAAAATTGGAAATGAATATATAGAACCTATTGCACCTGGTGCCGCAAATTTGAAAGATAAGCCCAATGTAAAACGTCCAGTCATGGAAGCGGGAACAGGCTATTTCAAAACCACGTGGGATGGAGATGAGATTACCAATAATATGTCAAAGGTAGAAGTGGAAAATCCAAATTCTGTAGTAGCTTGGGGAGCAATGTATTGGCAATATCTTGAACAATTAGATAAAATCAAAACCTTTGAAGATACGCCATTAAAATTGAAAAAACAGTTGTTTAAAGAAACGAATAGTCCGACAGGCCCTAAAATTAATCCTATAAGCGAAGGCGCAAAGTTAGAACCAGGAGACAAACTCAAAGTACGGATTGAATTGCGGGTAGATCGAGATATGGAGTATGTACATATGAAAGATATGCGCGCAAGCGGATTGGAGCCAATGAATGTATTAAGTCAATATAAATGGCAAGGAGGTTTAGGATACTATGAAAGTACAAGAGATGTATCTACCAATTTCTTTTTTAGTTATTTACCTAAAGGAACGTATGTGTTTGAGTATCCTTTAAGAGTAAATCATAAAGGAGATTTTAGCAATGGGATAACGACTATTCAATGTATGTATGCACCAGAATTTACGAGTCATTCCGAAGGTATTCGACTTTCTATTGAATAAGATTGGTAAATTAAATAAATAAAAAGCCCCTAAATTTCATTTGAAATTTAGGGGCTTTTTATAAAAGATTAACCGAATTATTCAGTTTTAAGAATTTTAATTGTTTCTGTTTGATTTCGAGAAGTGACTCGCACAAAGTAAACACCCGCGGGCCAATTGGAAGTATGGATTTCAAACGTATTTTCCTGATTGTTAAGTTCAAGTGCTTGAGTGAAAATTTGTTTTCCTGATAAGTCAAACACATTCAATGTAGCTGCCTTATCTGTAAAACCAAAAGTTTTAATATTCAAGATTTGGTTTACAGGATTTGGCGAAAGCTGAACACTTCCTGGAAGGGGATCTATTTTTGCTGAACGAATAGGACTATAAGAAATGCTTCCATCATAGTCTACTTGTTTGAGGCGATAATAATATAAAATACCTTTAGTAAGATTGTCATCTTGGAAATCATAATTCTTTTCTGTTTCACTATTTCCTTGACCTGAAACCCATCCAATTTTTTCAAAACGTTGGTTTTCTGTTTTTCGTTGAATCTCAAATCCCATGTTATTCAATTCCGTAGCAGTTACCCAATTTAGATCAATTTGGTTTTTATTAGCGGTTGCTGTAAAATCGATTAACTCAATGGGTAGGGTGCCTTCTGTAGTAAAATTAAAAGTAGACGATGCGGTTCCATTTCCACAAGGATTATTTGCGGTTACTCTCCAGTAATAAGTAGTACCCATATTTAAGCTTGTGGGGCTATATATAGTACCTACAAAACCAGATGTGGTTTCAACAATATTTGAAAAAGCAGGATCGGTAGCAATGTCTACGGTATAAGAATCCGCATTGCTTGCTGCACTCCAAACAAAACTAGTCGTTGTAGATACATTTATTGAGCTATTGGCAGGTAAAGTAAGCGAAGAAATAGAAGGAAGTGGTTCTATTATTAAGCCTACACTGATATCATGTTTTTCTCCACCTCCAGCACTTTCAATTAATATACTATATTTCCCTGGCGGCACTGCGTTCGTATTGGAAACCGTTAGTGTAGTTGCTCCTGAAGGAGCAACTGGATTTGTGCCAAAAGTTAAGGAGGCCCCTCCTGGAATTACACTACTTGTGCTTAGCGTTACATTAGAGGAAAAACCACCAAATGCTGAAAGATCAATATTATAAATAGCATCTTGTCCTTGACAAATAGTTTTAGGTACTTGAAGGGCATCATTTCCTTTTCTTAACGTGTAATAGGGCATAGTAGGTGAAAGAATAAATAATCCTTCTTCAATATGATTTACGATCATGGTACCACTTTGAAAATACGGATAAACACTCCATGCGCCATTAAAATCGGCAGAGTTACTTGAGGGGTAAACATCAAAGTATGCTACTTCGGTCATCGAGCCATTAGCCAAATCTGTTTGTTCTAATACTCGAAGCCCAGCTCGATAATTAGATTCAAAAACATAATTCCCTTTTACATAAAGATTATGATCAATCGCTGCAGCAGAGCTTTGGTAGTACCCCAAGTTTACTGGACTATCTAAATCTGAAATGTCCCAAATATGAGTTCGAGTATTGTGACTATTGTTCGATTCATCTAACTCATCATTAAATAATAAAAATTTATGATCATCCGTAATCCAGCCTTGATGGGTGTATCTAGAACCTGCATAGCCTGTTCTAGATAGTTGAACAGGAGCAGTAACATCTGAAACATCTACAATGGTCTGTGTATCTTCATTAGAGGCAATACAAATTTCACTACCCACATGATCGGTATCTGGGCCTTGATAAATAAAACATACGGCATCATGGGTATAACCGTCAGAACTAAAGCAACCTGTATTACTTATGCTTGTGGGAGTAGACAAGTCTAAAAAGTACAAGCCTCCAGAACAAGAAGAACCTACTGCCACACCTAAGCCTGTAGTTTCATTGATAACTATATTATGAGCACTACCTATTGAATTAAAATGAGCAGTAGCTGAAAAGGTTACTGGAGGGGCTGCTACCGCAGCTAAAGTGGTTAAGTCAAAAATTTGAATTCCATGACTACCCGCTTCACTTACTATAAAGGCATGATTATTATAAACTTTAATGTCTCTCCAAGAGGAATTGGAAGTGTGGGTTGGTAATTTACCAAGATAAATAGGAGCAGTAGGGATAGAAACATCAACAAACCCAGTTCCGTCAGTAAGTCCAACTATAGCATATTCTTTTCCAGAACTAGGATCAGTCCAACCCCAAATATCATTTGCTTCAAAAGATCCAAAAGTAGAAAGCGGCACTATCGCCGCTAAATCAATATTACTACAAGGATATGATCCAGCCATTCCTCCTACACAAGGCGTTTGGGCAATAGATTGGTGTATAAATAAAGAAAAAATAAAAAGGTAAGTAAATTTCATAATTAGTGTTTAGGTTAAAATTTAATTTTAATATTTGTTTGGGTTAACAAATTTTTGGGTAAAATAGGAAAAAGAGGCTAACTAATCTTCATAATTTTATCATATTTTGGAGGATAAGTTGGTCACACTAAGGAATATTGCTATATTTACACATTGCTGTTCCTTTACCAAACTATACTAATTTTTAATTTCAGATTTATTAAATTTTAACCTATTTTCACAGCAAAATTAAGTATGCCGGCCATGCACAAAATTCTACTCCTTTTAACCTTCGTTATTGGATTTAGTTCACTAAATGCCAATACCCCTTTCGTTTATGATGAAGATGTAATGCTAATCGGTCGATTAGCAGATCGAGATTCTCAAAAACCAATTAAAAATGCTTTCGTTCGAGTCGCTCAGATTCCTGAAATGATATTCAAAACCGACAAAAGTGGTTTTTTCAGTTTTACATTAACTAAAGCTCAAATTGATGAATTTAATGGAGATTTCGATCTCAAATGTTCAAATTTTGACTACAAAGAAAAAGATGTAGAATTTAAAATTGATGCTAGTCAAAAAAGATACTATTTCGGATGGATTTATCTAAGAGCAAAAAGCGGCGCAAAAGTAGATGATCCTTTCACTGGATTTGAAACTACTTTTTCTGTGGTTGGTATTCTTCTAGATGAAGAAACCAATGTAGGAATTCATGAAAATGTAGCCTTTAAAATAGCTTCTGTCCCTGATGCAGAAATTACTATCGATCCAACAGGGTCTTTTTTAGCTAAAGTACCTTTATCCTTTTTTGATAATGGTGCGGGTGATTTCTCCTTAGAAATTGAAACCGAAAGTCATGGTATTTCTACCACAGATAAAAATTTTACTCCTGGTCGAAAAGTATATGATTTAGGAATTTTAACTTTAGTACGCGCAGAGTCTTTAGAAGAAGAAGGTTCCTCAACTACTGTAATTGTTGAAGAAATTATAGAAGAAGTTCCGCCTGTAGTAGAGGAAGTAATTGAAAC
>JAHDCJ010000105.1 GCA_020629935.1 Saprospiraceae bacterium
AAATCGAAAAGTAAAATTAGGATATAAAGTGGTATTCAATCCTTCGGAATTTAAATACCAACTTTGACATCCTCCTTTTTGCCAGACGGTATGTTTTAAGTCTTCTTGAATTTGCTTATTATATGCTTTTTCCACGTCTTCTTTGATTTCTATTGACTTCCATTTATTCTTTATTTTTTCAACTATTAAATTGGTCGCATAGATTAATTGAGATTCAATTAAGTGAATTGCGGAGGTATGACCCGTTCCCGTATTGGGTCCAGCAATCATATAGAAATTTGGAAAATTTGGTATGGTAGTCCCTAAATAAGCATGGGCATTAATACCCCAATATTTATGGATGGACAAGCCATTTTTTCCAATTATATCATAGGGTAAATTATTTTCTGTTACATTAAACCCAGTAGCAAAAACCAGTAAATCTACCGCTATCTCTTTGCCATCTATAGTATGAATCGTCTTTCCTTCTACCGATTGAATTGCGGAAGTTTTAGTATGTAAAGTTACATGGCTTTTGGTAAAGGTTGGATAATAATTAGAAGACAATAATATCCTTTTACAACCAATCGCATAATTTGGAGTCAATTGATTTCGAAGTGTTTCATCTGGTATTTGTTTCCTCAATTGGCGCCTGGCTAAATTACCTGGACCCAATTTTAACAAGCCATTAAAATAACGAAAAGCAATCACTCGGCCTTCCATTTGTCCATATAATAATTTCCGTTTAAATTGAGTAAATCGAGGAAATTGCTTGCGCATCTTTCGCGTAAAATTGGATAAGGTTTTATCGGGTCTAGGCGTTACCCAATGTGGCGTACGTTGAAAAACATGTAAGGCTTTTACTTTTTTTGACAAGGCAGGAATTAATTGCACCGCACTAGCTCCACTGCCAACAACCGCTACTCTTTTATTTTGATAATCATAAGAATGATCCCAACGACTACTATGCATGATCTGTCCTTCAAAATTATCTAGGCCATCTATTGTTGGAATAAAAGGTTGACTTAATCCGCCAGAAGCATTAATGACATTTCTTGCTTTAAATTTTCGATTTCCAGAAACCTCCACCGTCCAAGTTCCTGTAATTTCTTCATAATATAAACCTTCTACATTTGCTTGGGTTAATGCTTTTTTATCAATTTCATATTTGGAAATCACATGCTGCGTATAGGCTAATATTTCTTCTTGTTTGGCAAAGGCTTCTGACCAATCATATGGTTCAAATGATAGACTATACAAAAGCGACTTTACGTCTACAGCGGCTCCAGGATAAGTATTTTGATACCATGTTCCCCCAAGCCCTTTATCTCTTTCAAGCATTAAAAAATCTTCTATTCCATGCTTTTGTAAATAAACGGCAGCTCCAATACCTCCAAATCCTGAACCTACGATAATGACTTCGTAAATATCTTCCTTATGCTTCATATTATTTTTCTAAAAACGCCCTTAAGTCTTTAGCTGATTGTTCTGGAATTTCTTCCATAGGCACATGCCCAACACCTTTATAAACTATCAATTCAGAACCTGTAATTAATTGATTAAAGATTTTTCCATCTTCTAATTTAAGAATCCGATCTTGGTCTCCCCACATGATCAATGTAGGCACAGAGACTTTCTTAATTTGCTCTTTTTTATCAATTCCATCTAAAATTGTTTTTCCAAGTACTTCAGAAAAACCTTGTCGATTTCCTTTGCGCATAAGCATGGCCACATAGCGATCTATCAATTCGGGGCTTACTTTTGACTGATCTCCATAAACATTCTTTACCGATTTTTTAATTATAAATCGAGGCGTTATATAATGAGTTATATTTTTAGTCAATGGCCATATACTTAATTTAAATCCTAAATCCGTGATATCTGATCGATTGGAACGTATTCCTCCGGCATCGAGTAAAGCAATCTTTTCTACACGTTCAGGCTTGTGTAAGGCATAGTTCCATGCTAAAAACCCACCAAAAGAATTTCCGGCGATAAACGTCTTTTCAATTTTTAAATGTTGCATCAATTGATCCAACACCCGCATATACATAGCTACCGAATAATCATTTTCAGGATGCGGCCCTGTTAATCCAAAACTAGGTAAATCAATAGAAACCACGGTAAAACTATCAGATAATATTTCTTGCCAACCTTCCCAAGTATGTAAAGAACTGGCTACTCCATGTAATAAAATTAAATGAGGGCCTGAGCCTGTAACGCGATAATGTAAAGGCATTCCTTCTATCGCAATTAATTTTGACTCGGGCGTTTTAAAGGAAGGATATAATTCTTCTACCTCTACCCCACCATTATAATGATAAGCAGAAAAACCAAAGAGTAGAATTAAAGCGAAAAGAAGTAAATATCTTTTTTTAAATTTCATTGGAGGATTATTTAATTACAAGGTAAACTGTGTCTTATAGAAATGATCTACTCTAAGTTTAATTGTTTTTTCAACCATAAGAAAATAAAATTATCAGAAGAGAATTTCTCATATTTCACCTGCAAATCTAGTAAATACAATTTGAAATCTTCTAATCTATCTTTACGTTCTGATTTAGGATAGTTATTTATAATTCGTATAAATTTAGCCAAACAGTTTGTTAGGTCTTTCCCATAGGTATATTCCTTTTCGTCTTTATCTTTTTTATTCGAAAAGTATTTCTTCAAATTCTTTAATTCATTTTCTGCCAATTCTACAATTCCATTTTCAAAATGAAAAATAGCATGAAACAATCTGCCATACACATAACTATCAAAAGCTCCTTCTCTTATATTTTCAGGCAATACTTTTTCGGCCTGCTCAATTTTTCCACTTAATAAAAGGACACCAGCAGCTACTACAGCAATACGATCTCTAATTTGCGATTTTTCTATCATTGAAATATTTTCATCTACAAGAATAGCAGCCTTTTCATATGCCCCAACTTTAGCCAAACAACTTAGATAATTAATTAACAGACCTCCGCGTGCCTGTGCTGAAATCACCTGATAACTTTCCCAACCTTGCTCAAAATACTTCACTGCATTTTTATAATCTCCAATCAACATATACTCCGCACCAATAGTAATTTTTATTTTGGTTAAGTCACTTACTTGATCTACCATTGGATGATCAATATTTTTCGTTAGTGCTAATACTTCTAATAATCGCTCAATTTTTTCTTCATTATGCAATTGATAAGTTTCTGCCTTTTTCCTTAGTAGAATGGAATATGTAGTCTGCCATTTAGGATCATTAAGGTCTATCGTTTCCATAATAGGATCGAAGGTTTCTCTCTTTTCAAATTGAAATAAAATGCGGTCAACAAAGTTTTTCTTTAATTCTGCAATTCGAAGTTTTTCTATCGTAGAACGAATTAGATGATGAATTTGAGCATTTAAAGTCAATTTCATCGCCTCATTAAATTCAATATTATATTTTTGATTTTTAACCTGCCATTGAGATTCTAGCTCATAATAATCCGCAGCATATTGTTCCCTTTTATTTTCTAGTGTTGTGTTTATATTTTTCTTAAATTCAATTTTAAAGGTATGATTTAAACCTCTATTCATTAAGGTTTTGGTAAATAAGTAGTTATACATTTCTCGATCATCTAAGACACTAAACTGCACCATAACATCTTTGATCTCTTTAAAATACAATCGAATTTCATTACGCAAAAGGTAGTCCTTTTTAGCATGGTATTCCTCTTCAAATACAGCCTTAAAAATAGCAGGTTTATCCTTTACTATTTGATCTACACGTGTAGATTGTAATAATTTATGCATCTTCTTTAAGCGAAGATTCTTTTTATTTTTTATCACAAAATCTAAGTGTTTTCGTTCTTTTTTCGATAATGAATTCAAAAACTCCAAATTACGCTCTAAGGCCATAAACTACTGTTATTTAGGTTTTTACAAAGTACTACTCTTAGGTGTTTTTGTTTTCTTGGGAACCTTCCAGTAAAGTACAAATTATATCACAAATGACAAAAATTGCCTTTACATATTATAGATAAATGTGAATATTGGGTTTATGAGTTGAAGTTACCAATAAATCGATCTATCCCAACGTATATAACGTTTATCTTATCTTTTTACAAAAATAATTTTTATGAAAAAATCACCTTTCCATTCTACTTATCTATTCTTAGTAATATTACTTTCTCTTTCCTTTTTGTTTAACGCCTGTTCGGAAGATCCAGATCCAGATCCACCAAGAACATGCGAAGTTCTAGGCGGAGATATTACCACAACTACCACCTTGGTAGATATCAATGATGACCCAAATTTCCCTGATTATTGTGTCAATGAACGAATTTATTTGGAAGAAAATGCAGGACTAATCATAGAACCTGGAGTCGTTATTGAATTTGCCTCAAATACGGGTATAGATTTGGGAAGAGGTGGAACACAAACAGGCTATATTAAAGCAGAAGGTAGCAGTAGTAAACCCATTATATTTACAGGAGAAACTAAAACACCTGGATCTTGGAGAGGGATTTATGTGAATTACACCTCTAACGATGTCCGTAATTTGTTAGATCATTGTGTGATAGAATATGCGGGTAGTGAAGAATTAGCCAGTTTTTCGGCTGGTGCGGGCTACAAAGCAGCATTAGGTGTAGGCCATAGCACCGCTGGGCCTACAGGTTTAATATCCTTAACCAATTCCACTATTCGTTTTACAAATGGTAAAGGTTATGCTTGTAAACAAGATGGTGGTCTCAATAATTTTAGCAACAACCATTTCGAAAGCAATTCGGAAGAGGCTATTTTTATGAGTCTTGATGGCTTCGAAAAGGTAGATGGCAATACTACTTTCTTAAACAACGGAGTGGATGGAGTTAGCCAAAACAATGGAACCAATGGTTATTTTGATGCTTCTACTAATCACACGTTTAAAGCCTTAAGTGATGGCAATTATTATCATCTTCATCAAGGGATTCGAATAATGAACGGAGGATTACGATTAGAACCAGGAGTTAAAATGATAGTTGCTGATGGAAAACGTATTCAGGTAGATGATGATGCCTATCTTAAAGCGGAAGGAACGAGTGGTAAACCTATTATTATCCGAGGAGTAACGCTAGGTACTCCATCTTGGAATTCGATATATTTCAAATCTTTAAACACGCAAAATCAATTGACTCATTGTGTGATAAGCGAAGCAGGAATAGGCACTATTGCTTCTTCTGGTTGTGATGGAGCAGCAAGTATAGGCTTGTTCTATTGGTCAGGAACGGGAAGTAGTGTTACGATGAACAAATGTACGTTAGTAGATGGAGACGGTTGTGGCATATTTACAGATACTGATAATTTAGCCAACCTTTCAGAAACAGAAACTACCTATACTCGATTAGGCGGTTCAAATATTTGTAACTAAGTACTAGGACAAAAAAAGAATTTAAATTTAAGTTTGTTTTGGAAAAGCTTCATCCCCCCAAGGTGAGGCTTTTCTTTTTGCAAAAAGACTTAATACGTTCTTTTAATTAAAGTTTGTGCAAAATGAATTAGATAATCTTTTTTGCTTTGGTTGACCTCAATTCTAGACAAACAATCTAAGGCTAAATCGTAATACGACCACATCACTTTTTCTGCTTGCTCTTTGACTTTTAAATCTGCAAAAATAGTAGTCACCGCTTGTACTTTCCTGTTGGGATCTACATCCTCGCTTCGCATCCAATGATATAATTCTGCTTCTTGACTCTTATTGGCTTCTTCCAAAGCTTTGAGCAAAAGATAGGTCTTTTTATTCGCTAAAATATCTCCTCCAATTTGTTTCCCAAATTGTTGTTCATCTCCAAACACGTCTAAGATATCATCTTGGATTTGGAAGGCAATTCCTAAATTTAATCCAAAATCATAAAGCAATTGTGCCTCTTTAGGATCAGCATCAGCTAATATCGCTCCCAGTTTTAATGCACATCCTACTAAAACAGCCGTTTTCAACTTAATCATTTCGATGTAAGAAGCAATTTGAACCTTTTCTTCCTGTTCAAAATTTAAATCAAACCGTTGCCCTTCACAAACTTGAATGGCCGTTTCATTAAATAAATCTAGTACAGCACGTAAATAAGGTACATCACAAGAGGTAACTAAACCAAAAGCTTGAACAAAAACCACATCGCCAGATAATAGAGCCGAATTTAAATCCCACTTAATATGGACGGTTGGATTTCCTCTACGAATGGGCGCTTCATCCATGATATCATCTTGTAGAAGCGTAAAATTGTGAAATAGCTCAATTCCCAAAGCAGGTTTTTCTGCTTTTTTTAAATCTCCATCAAAAAAATCAGCTGCAATTAAGGTAAGAACAGGCCGTAATCGCTTGCCTCCGCGAGACAATAAATACCATATAGGTTCATACAAATCACCTGCTTTACGCTCGGATTCGAGTTGTTGTAATTGGTTCAGAACAATTTGTTGATATTCCGCTAAGGGCTTCATTTCTATGCAAATGGTTTTAGCCTGCAATAATACGGACAATCTACAAATAAAACACCAAACTTTCAATATTTTCTGAAAGTTTAGGACGACTTTTTTGTTTATTCTTCCGCTTCTTCACAAACCATACAATAAAAGTCCTTAATTTGTTCATTTCGACGATACTGAAAGTTTTGTTTCATATAATGACACCAGAGTAAAGAATTAAATTTATTCATCACTTTACAGATCTTTAATCGATCTTCATCTTTCAAATTATTTTTATAGGCCATAGCTGTTTGAAATAGAATAATCGCTGAAGATTCATTAAAAACAGGATCATCAATTTTACTATATAAAAATTCGGTAGTTAGATCATACCGACTCCAATTATTAAAAAATAGACATAAACGGATTTCATCAGAAAAACTTAAGGAAGCATTTTTAAAATGCTTAACAATATAATTAAACGATTTCCCTATTCCTCTTTGTTCATTTACTTGTCCATAATAGTGAATGGCTGCCAAATGAAAATTAAGCAATACGGAAGATTCGGGCATCTGTTCTGCTAAATATTCTACTTTCCGTGGATGTAACACTTTGGCCAACGTTTTAGAAGAAACATCCCATTTTTCTAATAGTCGATTGGTGGTAATAGCATATAATTGTAAGAGATTGTACTTGGCGTCGTCGGATAATTCTACTGCCCTAGGAAGCCAATTAGCTAAAAAAGCAATAATTTCTTCCATTTGATCATAAGGATGTAGACTTAATAGGGCGGAATAATTTTGTACTAATGATTTTTGATTTTTCAATGCGTAAATGATGTCCTCCTCAAACAAAAAATCAGCCATTTTACCATGCCGATAAAGTTCAGCCATTGCCTTATTGGCCCAATTCGATTTTCGATTAAGAATAGCTTCTCTTAAATTCATTCCTAAAAAATCTTCTTTAGCAGAAGTACTATCAATTTTTCCCAAATAATGAATAACTGCTAACGATTTTCGCTGTTCAAAAAGTAGAGAATCCCAAGGGTTTGTTTTGTCCTCCATCACAAACTTCCGAATAGATTCTTTAGGTAATTGAAGTTGATTTTCTAGACCTAATAACTGCAATTGAAGTTTGCATTTTTTCCAATTTTCTTTGGCTTTAATACTTATTATTTCTTTAGAAACATTCAACTTTGCACATAAAAAATCAGCAATGAATGCTGCCCTTTTGTTATGTAAAATGGTATTGTTTTTTTCAGATCCTTCTACCGAACTAAAACTAAAAACAGAAATACTATGGACTAAACGATCTTCCTTTGGAAATTCAGGTTTTTGTTTTGCATGAGTTGCACCTCGATCAAAATTGAAATTCACTTTTTCTGAGGCTACTACTCCGTGTTCTTTTAAATAAATATGGGAAGGTTCTATAATTCGAGCCTTTAAATCGATTAAATCGTAGTCATCGCTTGGGCAACTAGCAGGAACAGTATAAGAACACACTTTTCCCTTTTTTATCACCAATAGATTAGCCTTTATTTCTTGACCAATTAAATGTGGAGGAATAGTACCTAATTCAGTAATTAAGCGATAATCGCTTTGTGCTGTATTCTTTGCAAATATTTCATTTTGATAAATTGGAGGTAGTAAAACCCCATCGTAAAGAAGCGACATATCTAATTGGTTGGGTTTATTACAATCAAATTGATCTTGGACTACAAGATCAATGGCTAAGCCGTCATTTGAATTAAACAACATCTTTCGCACCGTAGATTTGTCGTAATGTTTTAAGATAACTTTGTTACCCGAAATGGATAAACAATTGCCCATATTTAAGATCATATTGTCAAAAAGATCAATACAAGTGGATTCATCATAAGTGAGTCCAAAGGCATCCTTACTCAATTGATTTTCAATTTTTGTTCCTTTTCTTCCAAAGACATGTGTGGCATAAATTCGTTGATCTTTGGCATCATAAGCAAATCCAAAATCTCCGAGTTCGTACTCTCGGTAAATCATATTGGCATAATGGCCAGGTGAATTTTTCCAAGAAGTAAACATCTCCTGCGCTAATGTTTTTAGTCCTTCTTGATCTAAGATTTTTCCTTCTATGGGATAGTATAAAATGTTCTCTCCTACCCGATCTATATATTGACCATTTGCTAAATTTACTCGATCTCTAGGTGTTTTGCTTGTCTCATTTTTTTGATGATGGTTTAACAACTGCGACTTAGCCATATATTCACTATGGCCCTTAGCCGCTTGCTGGAGTATAGCATTATAGTCTAGTGGTACACGTCCTAATTCTTCTCTTAACTCATTGACTTCTTGAAATAGATTTACGCGTAATACTTCCAAATCTTTTTCCGTCACTTGGCCATAACCAATAGCGCAGCAAGTCAATGTGCAAAGCAAGAGACTTATTATTCTATTTTTTATTTTTCTTCGAAATAAAAACAAACCCAAATTTACTGTATACATAAAAAAATTACTTCGATAGTAAAGCGATAATATCTGCCCGATCAGTCATCTTTGCTAAAGACATAGGCGTATGACCTTGAACCTCTAATTGCTTCGCACCATTTGCTAAAAGAAGCCTTACAAATTCTAATCTTCCCATTTCTGCTGCGCGGTGTAATGAAGTAAATCCTCTTGTATCTCCAGCATTTACATCCGCCTCTTGGTCTATCAAATATTTAGCAATATCAATTACATCGTTTTGAACGGTTTGCATAAGTGGAGTGGCGCCTTCTTTAGATGGAAAGTCAACAGGCAATCCTTTTTTTATAAAAAATTCTACAAGTGGTAATCCATTTTTTGAGCATGCCCAATGAAGCGCAGAAAGCCCATTTTTATCCAACACATCTAAAGGGTGACCTTTAAGAATGATCGCCTCTAAATTGGGGATGCGGTTGGTTGCGGTATAGTAATGAAGTAAAGAGGTGGTTTGGATTGTATCTACAGGCATTAATCTAGAAAATCCGCGTTTGGCTGCAAATTTGGCCATATTGCCAAACTCTAAAAATGCCCAATTAGCAAAGGCATCAAGATCTTCTTCAAAATCTTCTATTATGGGTAAAGGTGCGGGTAGATTTAGTACATGCGAATTGATGACAAAATCAAGGAGCGCAGTGGTTAATTCGGTAGGTTCATTTTCATAAGCAAAAAAGCCTGTAATTGACTTTATGGTAAGAAGGTTATCTTCAATATCGACTTCTGCTATTGCACGAATATCCTTTAGCCAACTCTTGACAAAAATGATTTTCTTTTCATAGTAATATATGGCATATTTATGTTCCATTGCTCTTGGTGAGAACAAGATACCTGGCATTATTTCCCCTTCACAATGATATGAAATATCCGTTTCTATTTTTCGGTCAGACATTGGGGCTTTATCTAAAAATTCCAAGCCATTACTTCGAGCTACTTCCCCAAAAGTTTCAGCTACTTTAGGATCAGAAGTAGTAGAAGTGACCTTTTCAGTAAAAGAACGAATATCCAATATTGGAAAATCAAAGGGTGTCTTTTCTGGATCTATCCAGTAGAATTCATTGGTTGCCATATTATTTTTTTAAAGACCATAGATAGTTTTCTATGTCCTCTGTGTTGTCCGAAAATTCAGTTACAAAGACCGTTCGATAAGCGGTGGTCATTACAAACACCGTTTGATAATGAGAAATATCTTGTAGTTTATTATGAATTGCATATTTAATTTTGATCAGTACTTTGTCTGATGTTTTTTTGCTAAAAGCTTCCATCTTTTTTGTTTCAATGAATAGATCAGCGAGATTCAATCTTTCAAAACTTTTCTTCATTTGGTGATTGAATAAAGTAAGCGCTTGTTTGTTTAAAGGAATCGGTTCTCTATCCAATACACTAAAAAGACGCACCACTGCAGTAGTATCTACAAACACATCAATTTTTTCATCTTTAAATTGTTTGTTTTCCAATTGATGTTGGAAATACTTTAAAAGAAAAGCATCTTTTTCAAAATAAGGGACATCATCTTTTAATCTAAATCGACTAGAACGTTTAAATTTAGATGGAATTTTTATGGTGGCCACTTCCCCCAATAATTGATGTTTCGTGGTGTTTTTCCAAATGTCGTTTGTATTCTTGGCTTGATCAGATTGACAAGATAAAAAAGTCATCATACTGACCAATAAATAAAATATGTAGTTGTGTTTCATACCGATTAATGTCTCTAAATTAAGAATCGTAATCTAACCAAATAAAATCATCCCAAAAAATAATGGGTTTGGATTTTTTTAATGTTGGAAAATTGGCAGGCAATACAAATCGATGCTCATTGGCTAAATAGCTCGCTAAATCTAATCCATAATAAATAATATCTGTTTGATAGACAGAAAAAACAGGATTACCTATTTCATGTGGCACTTCGGGTATATAACGGTGCCCAGCAATTGGGATTAAGGTTGGAGCAGCTTTAAAAGCAGCTTTAGCTATTTCACATTGCGCTTCATAACTATTAGGCTTTTCTCCCCAATCTTCTTTCCAAAACTTGTTGTGTTTTATATCAAAAATACATCCTTCTAATGGCCAATTCAATTGTTTCCTAACGGCATCTGCGCCACGTTTTCCATTTATTGCAAAACGCCAATGTGTAAAGCCGTTGTTTATGGGCAAAGCTGTTTGTAAAAATAATTTTAAATCTGGAGGAAATAAAACAGCGAATTGAGTTTCGGCTTTTTTTATCTCTTCATCGGTCAATCCCTTATCAAAAGAGACCGATTGTTTTTTTAATAAATCAATTAAAATTTCTGCTTGGTTAGGAGTCATAATATAAGCAAACTACGTTCATTTTTTCAAAAAAAAAAACTGCCTAGCGAAACTAGGCAGTTCATTATTATTCAATTGATTTTTTAAATAAATCGTTCAATCCTATTGTACTTTGATTATTTTCTGGATGATTTTTTCTTTTCCATCATCTACATGAACGAAATAGGTTCCGTTTGCAAAATGACTAATATCTAATTCCATTCGACTTACACCTGAAGTATACGTATCTGAAGAAAGTTGTAATACACGACCCAACATATCCGTAATTTGAACATTAATGGTAGTGGTTTCTTCTACCTCTAAATTGATACTAAATAATCCTTTGGTTGGATTCGGATAAACTTCAGAAAGACTAAAATTAACTTCTTCTCTTTTTAGATAAACTACTTGAGAATATTCAATTTTTCCATCAAAATCAATCACTTTTAAACGATAATAAGCCTCTAATAATGGGAATTCATCATCGAGCGTATAATTGGTAATTTGTATAGAATTTCCTGCCGCTGGTAATGATCCTATTGGACTAAAATCAGTAAGGCCATTTGGAGAGCGTTCTACTTCAAATTTATAGGTATTCATTTCTGTTTCTGTAGCCCAATCTAAAGTATTCACGTCTCCATTTACTCTACCTGTAAAACTAACAAGTGAAATAGGTAAAGGCGAGCAATCAGAATTGGTTACAATAAAATCCACAGGAATTCGACAAGGATTGGAAGCACAAGCTACCCAAAATGTAGTTACTCCAGGTACAGAAGCATCAGCTCCACCATCTACAACTGCATCCATAGAAGCTCCAGTAGCAATTGCTGCGCCACCTGTTTCTGCGGTAAACCATTCTGCACCACCAGGAGCTATACAATTTGTGGTATTTACCGTGAGTGTAAAACTTATTAGACTCCCGCCATCAAAAAGGCCATCATCATTTACATCTAAAGTCCATGTTCCATTTGGATCTTCTCCAACAAAACTACTAAAAGTCCCATTAGGCGCATAAGTTCCTGCACCATCACCAGTACCAATTGTGCCATTTACAGCTCCATCTTCAAAAACGTAGGTAGCAGCAGGGCCTCCACCTCCGCCTCCCAAATCTGTTCCTCCATTATTATCATTCATGATCTCAATGGAAGTTCCACTTGGAGAAATTAAGAATAATTCTACGTCACCCATAAATGCATGATACATATTAATAGAGATGGAAATACTAGCCACTTCATCACAAATTGCACTAGCTATTGTTACCGTTTGACTTCCACCTCCTCCAGCGTTAGGTCCTATTGTTACTGGACCAGCTGTTGTAGTTTCTGTTTCTGTTTCATCAGGGCTTGGTACAGGGCCACAACCAGGAGCCACAGCGGTAAGTGTTGTTGGTGAACCATCACCTGCACATACTGCATTATCTTGACTTGCAGTAGGCGAATTTTCAGCAATTACAAAAGAACCTTGTTGTACACAAGACGTATTTCCAGCATTTGCTACTTGATAATATACGGTTTCTCCAGGTGTACTTGTAGCGGGAGCAGTTAAAGCATATCCACCTGTTCCATCTGCATCATAAGTTATAGAACCACATGAGGAAATGGTATTATCAAGGCAACCTGTAGGTTGTTCTACAATATCTGGAAGATCAAATGTAGGAACAGGCGCACCTGCATTCGCATCTAATTGAGTAACTCCTGCGCATCCTGGAGGAATAATGTAGGTAACTTCAAGAAAAACGTAATTGATTTCTCCATCTTCATTGGCCCCACCATCATCATAATCATCCCAAAAAAGGATCTGCCAATTTCCTTGGGCGGAGGTTCCTGCAGGATAAGAAATATTATTGGCAAAGCTATATTGTCCACCAGCAGCATTACAATCTTCTGCACCTGCAGCACAATTGGTATAACCTGCATTTGACCAGGTAAATCCAGAACCTCCAGTTATAGGATCAGCAGAAGGTGGATAGAATACGAAATTGGCTTCTGAAGCCCAAGAATTTACATATTCTGCATTACACGAATTTAATGAATTTCCTTGTAACACATAAGAAACATCTGCCACTTCTGAACAAGCAGGCAATGCACTCAAATCTAAATTAATTGTTGGAGCCGTTGCACCAAAAGTAGTAAAGTCAAACACCCCTGTACAAGGATCAAAATAGTCTGCCATATTGAGTGGCCCTTCTGATCCCATTTCTCCTGCGCATCCATTAGAATACCCATTGGCGGTACTAGAACCATAGCCTCCATATTGAGAAGCTAAGGGAGATGCACAATATTGATCTACGGTACCTAATTCAATTGTTGGTGCTAAAAGCACACAACCTAGTTCTACAGAAAAGACATGATCTTGGCTTCCACAGGCAGCCCCAGTATAAGGTACCGTGTAAGAAGTATTATCTAAACCCGTTATGTCATCAGCCGTACCAAATCTTAAATCTGGTCCACGACCATCAAGAATAATGGCACCATCCATTTTCCAAACTAGATAAAAGTCGGTGCCTTCTACTGGAGTAACTCCACCACAAGCTGGAGGCAAAATGGTTGCTGCTAAAGTCACTGCATCTCCTTCACAAATAGGTCCTGCTGGAGAAACACTAGCTGTATTTAATTCTGGACATTCAGGTAATACAATCACATTAATTACGGTTGGAGAGCTAATTACCGAACCATCACAAGGATGAATTCCTTGAACGGTAATGGGGTAAGAACCAGGTGTAGCTAAATCTACTTCACTTGCTCCTGGAGTATAACCATCATCTTGTAATCCAGAAACTACTCCAGTTCCTGCACCTCCCATCCATTGGTAGGTTACCCCTACTGCTGGAAGTACTTGAAGTGTTGGCATATTTCCACATTGGAAAACAGAAATGTCATTCCCTGTGGGTGCAGGTTGTTGATAACGAATTTGGATTTCGATGGTTATTGACCAAGTTTCTCCTGTATCTCCACAATTGGTTGGGTCTGCTCCGGAGGTATAAGTAAAGGTTTGGGTTACCGTTAATGGGCTATTAAAACAATTTGCTGCATCTCTAGTGGGTAAAGTAATAGATTGAGCGGTTACTTCTACATAGTCATCATCATTATTACAAAACAGATTACAATCATAAGTATCATCTGCACCACAATCATTTTCCCACATAGCTAAGTTGAAGTTGATGACTCCATCAAGCGGATCCGTTACACAGTGTACACCTTGATCAATAAGCAAAGGCGCAAAGGCCGATTCGTCTCCTTGATAGGTATTGTTATAGGTATTGGGAATGGTACCATTAGGTAAAGGAGCATTTGTTGCTGCGCTATTATCTACGCCTACAAATAAAGAAATTTCATTTCCCCCATTGATTCCCCCACTATCATTTCCAGTAAGGGAAACGGCAGTAACGGTTGCAGTAAGTTCTACTTGTGCACATTGTGCAAAAGTCATTTGGCTCATGGGCAAGAAAGCCAAAATTAGAATAAGGATTACGTAATTTTTAAACATAATTGAAGATTTAAGTTTTAATTCAAGCAGTTAGATAGGTGCATTAGATATACGAATAGTACATAGACCTTGGGTCTATAACAGTATAAAATCATCTAATTTAAATAGTAAGGTGAGGACTATTTCACGTTGTGAAAATTAATGCAAAAAGCCAACGTGTAATGCTTTTTACTCAAAAAATGGTCTTATTCTTTAATTGCTTGAAGACTATTTTTCTTTAATTTTTTGGCTCGTTCTTTTTCTTCATGAAAAACAGTAGGGAAAGTGTTTCGCAATTGCACCGCATGGGTCGAGGTAAACATTTCTGGGTAGGCTCGGATGTACGCTCTTAGTTTTTCTTCTTCAATTAATTCACCGCCTTTAGTCAACAATTGATCAAAATTCAGATAGACAGAATGGGTATTCTTGTCATAAGATTGATTGACATGTAATTCAGGGTTTGATTGATTGAGCACAGTCATTTTTTTGGCTGTTTGCGCAAAAATAAAACTGGAAGAAAAGAACCAAAAAAGTACAAAAAGGGTAACATTCTTGAAATTCATATTTCAGTGATTTGGTTAAAAAAATGTGTCATATTAATGCAATATAATACATTTTTATTAAAATTTCCAATAAAATCACACGATTTACTATGTCACTTCATTTTATTTGAAAAACTTGAAATTTACATATAAATGAAATTAGTATTGGGTATTCATAAAAAAAGTCATAATTTTCTTACATGTTTCATCAAACCTATCGTTTAAAACAGAAATTACACATATATAAATTTGTCACTATATGTGTGCTGTTTAAAAATTTATTTTACACATCTATAATTTCAAGCTTAGGCTTAAGACGAAGTAATACAGTACAATTAAGTAGTTAAGTCCCCTAATTATGAATTGATAAAATCCTTGATTTTTTGTGCAGAGCGGGAGCTATGTGTGTTTGTAAAATTTTCAAATTCATAAATTGTCACATCTTTTATTTCATTTGCAATTTTTCGAATACCTGCCTGTTTGTGCAGGTTATCTTTTTGTGCACCGATAACCAATGTAGGTTGAAAAATTTTTTTTAAAATTTTCCAATTTAATTGATATTTCCTAAAAGCAAGAGCCGATTTTTTAAGTTTATACATATTTGCACGTTCCAATTGATCAATAAAAACTTCTTGATGATCTTTGTCATTTGGGTTCACTCTAAATCTTAAGACGAACCACTTTATTATTTGTTTGATTAAACGAAAAAACGGCATGGGCAACACTTGTAACAAAAAAATGCTCTTGGGAATATCAAACTTGGAATTGGGCATGATTAAGACTACGCGATGGGGTTGTAGTTGAACCTCTTGTAATATCTCAATCACTAATGTTGCTCCCATAGAACTACCTATTAAAAAATAATCTGGCTTTAGTATTTTTTGTTTATCAATAAAAGCAACGACATCATCTCTAATCGATTCAATAGAAAAGGAGGAATGATTATTTATTTTAGACGTTCTTTTTTCTCTTGTTTCCAAATAAATAACTTCCATTTCTTTTGCCAATACCGGAAGGAAATATCGCCAATTAGATAATTCTGAAATCCATCCTGAGACAAACAATATTTGTCCCTTTACGGGTTTATCCTTTGGCCGGAAAGTCAAACATCGTAAGGTTACTTCTGGCTGTACTTCGACAAAGTCAATTTGTACTTCTAAGGAATCTGGAAATGGAATTTGATCAACTAACATAAATTATAACACTAACAGAGAGATAAATTAATATTTATACCCCTTAGATTTTCTTCTTCATTTTGGGTAGAAATCTTCCAGGGATAGCGGTTGGCTCTTGGCCATAAACCACAAAGCCAAACTTCTCATAAAAGATTTGGGCTTTAGGTTCTGAATCTAAGGTTAAATACTTGCCTTCTGTTAATTGAGTTACTTTCTCTAAAAAATCAAGCATCATTTTTTTTCCCAATCCTTTTCCAATATACTCAGGTAAGATGAAAAGATTATCTAAATGAATCGTATTTTTATCTGAAAAAAAATAAGAATAATACCCTACTAACTCATCTTCTTGCCATAAACAATACACTTCATTTTCTTCAATATATTTTGGACTAATTGTGAGTAAGTCTTTCCATTGATCCAAAATTTCTTGGCTAAAGCCCCAATAAGCCTTAGATGCTTTAGTCAAGATAGTCAATTCTGTATGAAGATTTGAACTCGCTTTTGTAATCTGCATTTCTCTTATTTTGATCGCAATTTATTGAATATTTCCGACAAATGTTTCCCAATTTAACTTTAATAATATACATACCATAATTTCATAATTCGAAATTAATTTGTATCTTAAAATGAATTAAAATCCTCACTTTAATTAACTAGACTACCTATGAAAAAGATTCACTTTTTCTGGGCAAATTGTATTTTGCTTTTGCTTATACTTGCCCCTTCTTCTCTTTTTAGCCAAATTACAGAAACTATATCTGCTCAATGTGGGCAAACTGTTTATTGGGAAAATAAAACGACGCTTCATCCTGAGCTTCGAGAAATAAGAAATACGATTGAAGAAAACTTCACCAAAAAAATTCGAGAAAATCGAAATGACAATTTACCTACAGATGATCCATATGTCATTCCTGTAGTTGTGCATGTTATTTTTTCTGATGAATATCCCGAGGTTAATATTTCTTATGCGCAAATTGAATCACAAATCTCCACATTGAATGAGCAATTTGCGAATACACCCAATAGCCATATTTCATTTTGCTTAGCTAGAAAATCACTTCCTGGTGATCTTGGTGATACGCCTTGGACCAATCTCAATGAACCAGGAGTTATGCGATATAATCTACCTGATTTTGTGGTTAATCAAATGACACCTGCCTTTAATGAGGCCATGCTTTTAGAAACAAACAATGATATTTTTCCCTTTGATCGATATTTGAACATCTGGCTTGTCCATCATATTGAATCGGGTTCTTCTGGTGACGTCTTAGGTTATTCTCCTAATCCATTAGAAGCCGAAATGGGCACCAATTTTTCTGGTGACATAGATGGGGTCATTATACGAAGTGATGTTTTTGGTAGTGATGCCTTTGGTGGTGATTATGATTTTTATAATGAATATTTTACCCAAGGAAAAGTATTGGTTCATGAAGTGGGTCACTATCTGCGTTTATATCACACCTTTCAAGGTGAATGTAATTCTACTGGACTTCCTTGTGATGAACAAGGTGATTTCGTTTGCGATACGCCTCCTGTAGAAGCTCCTGATTTCACGGTTATCGTTTGTAATGAATATGAAGATTGCAATCAAAATACAGAGGGAATTACTGCAAATCATATGTTCTATTCTGTTGATGAATGTCGGACTGAATTTACAGCAGGACAAGTATTGAGAATGCAGACGCATTTAGAAACTTCACGTGCCGTATTAATTAGTAATGAAAACTTATTCATTACTGGATTACTAGATGAAAACGGCTGTGTAGGTCCCATTTTAGATGCTGAATTTGAAATTTCTTTTCCTCATTGTATCAATCAAAATATTGATTTTAATACGGTCGTTCCAGCTTCATCAAATCTTGCCATAGAATACGAATGGAACATGGGGAATGGGGATATTTTTACGCCTACCAATAACCCAGATCAGATCAGCTATGCTTATACTGAGGTTGGTATATATACCGTAAGCCTTACGATTACCGATGATCTAGGAATAACAGATGAGTTTAGTATCGAATTAGTCGTCACCAATTGTTTATTAGATGATCCTTCTAAAGCCAATTGGTATTTTGGTGATCATGCTTCTTTAGATTTTAGTTCAGGTAGTCCTGTACCTACTAATAATAATCAACTATATAGTATTGAAGCCGTAATTTCCCAGTCGGATGAATTGGGTAATTTATT
>JAHDCJ010000106.1:0-16003 GCA_020629935.1 Saprospiraceae bacterium
AAACACCGTATGCTCCACAAAATACCGCATATAATAATAATGACTATCCCTTTGCTCATCCTCTTCCATTCGCTTAATTAACTTATCACTATAACGAAAAAACTGACGTTCTAATCCTGGTTTTCGGATGCTTTCTAGAAAAGTAGATTCTTTAAGGTAGGGCTTGGTTTCGAAATTGCGTTGGGCGTAATAGTCTTCTAAAACTAATGCCAGTTTGTGATAAAGTTTATTGATTTTTTGAAATTGATAGGGTGTTTTAGGGAATACTCTCGCAAACATCTTTTCTTTATTAACAAAGCGTTCTTCAAAAAAAGGAGCGTAGCGTTTGAGTATGTCCCAAAGTTTAATGACGGTTTTGTCTTTGTTAAAATAAGGACTTTTTACAAAGTCAGTAAACAGACGAATGTCTTCGGGATTGAAGGCACGGATATATTCGATTAACTTTGAATTTTCCATGAGTTAAGGTTTAATCTTTGAAACGATAACCATTTAAAAAATCTTTGATTTTCATTTGGCGACGACCTTGAAGTTGTAATCTGGAAACCAAAATAAATCCATCTTGTGTGGCTATTTTAAAGTAAGAGCTACCATCAGTATGAAAACTACCTGGACGAAATTCGTGCACTAATTTTTCTGGACGGCAATCGTAAATTTTTAACTTTAAATCGTCTAGGGTGGTCCAAGCAGTAGGGTAGGGACTTAAACCTCGAATAAAGTCATAAGTCTTTTGGGTGGATTGGTCAAAATTGATTTCACAAGTATCGGAAAAGATTTTTGGTGCATGACTAACTAAAGCATCATCTTGCTTTTTGGGCTCATAGTTGTTTTCTTCAATAGCTTGTACCGTTTTTAAAACTAAGGACGCACCCGCAACCATTAGTTTGTCGTGCAGGCTGCCCGCAGTTTCGTCGTTTTCAATAGCGATCTTTTCTTGAAATAACACATTGCCCGTATCAATTTCATGTTGTAAGAAAAAGGTAGTTAATCCAGTTTCTTTCTCACCGTTAATGATCGCCCAATTGATGGGAGCGGCACCTCTATATTTAGGTAAAAGTGATGCGTGAAGATTGAAAGTGCCTTTGGGTGGCATGTCCCAAACCATGACGGGAAGCATTCTAAAAGCGACCACAATTTGTAAATCAGCTTGATATGATTTAAGCGTTTCAATAAAATCAGGATGCTTTAAATTTTTAGGTTGCAATACGGGAATGTCATTCGCCACTGCATATTTTTTGACAGCAGATTGTAATACTTTTTTATTTCCTCTTCCACCCATTTTATCTGTAGCCGTGATCACTGCTACTACATTATACCCTTTCTTCACTAAAGCATCTAAAGTAGGAACTGCAAAGTCAGGCGTTCCCATAAATATTATTCGCATATTGTTTTTTGTTTTTTTCATTTAAAACGATAATAAAAATCGTTTAATAGTCCTCTAATTTATTCTATTGTTTTGGTTATTCAAAATCTGGATAGAGCAAATATTTCTTTCTTATTTTTTTATAATTTTGAAGTCCTTCTTCCCATGAATCACGAATTTCTTTCTCTTGTTTTCCTGCTTTTATCTTTGCCATTAATTGGGTGTTTCCCGCAAGTAAATTGAAAAAATTATTTGTATTAAAAAAGGCTTCTTGGTCTGGGAAATTGTGATAAGCCTCTAATAGATATTTCAAATCTAACTGTCTTTTATTTTGTAATTCTTCCTTTGATACCTTGCTCAAATCATGTCCTCTACAGACCTTATCTTGATGCTTAGGATATTTTGCTCCAGGTTGAGAAACAGGTTTGAATGTATAATCGCCTAAAGGATAATCTGGATGACCAACTACTTGAAATTGAGTTTGTGTTCCTCTACCCACACTAAACGGTGTACCTTCAAAAAAGCATATAGAAGGATACCAGTAAATCGATTGAATATTAGGCAAATTCGGTGAAGGTTTTATAGGCAAATCATAGAATGTGTTATGATCATAATTTAGACAAGGCACAAAATACAATCTGCATTTATTTCCATTTGTTAACCAACCTTCTCCATTGGCCATTTGTGCATATTCGGCAATGGTCATACCATGAACAATAGGTACAGGATGAAGACCTAAAAATGATTTTTTAGCTTCGTCTAAAATGGGTCCATCTACATAATGCCCATTTGGATTCGGACGATCTAAAATTAGTATTGGACGATTGTTTTCTGCACATGCTTCCATGACATAGGTCATTGTAGAAATATAAGTGTAAAAACGAACGCCTACATCTTGAATGTCAAAGATCACTATATCTACATCTTCCAACATCGAAGCATTGGGTTTTCGGTTTTTTCCATAAAGAGAAACTAAGGGCAAACCTGTTTTGGGATCTGTAGCATCGGTGATTTTTTCCCCTGCATCTGCGGTACCTCTAAAACCATGTTCTGGAGAAAATATTTTCTTGATATCTACTCCTAAAGCCAATAAAGAATCGACCAGATGGACATTGCCAATCATGGATGTTTGATTAACCACCAAGGCCACTTTTTTGTCTACAATCAATTTGAAATATTCTTCCAATCTAGCGGCCCCAACTTTAATTGCTTGCGGCTCATTTTTAATTTCTTTAGTTGGATAATTTATAGGTGTGGTAGTGGAAGATTGATGTTGTTGAGGTAGATCATTATGGCAAGACCAACCTAGTCCCAACCAAACCATTACTATTAATAGGTACTTCATTTGTTTATTTATTAAAAAGCTGTTTTTATGTATAACTTGCTTAAGTTTACTCAAAAAAATTATATAATTGCAATAAATCAGAAAAATTTCATTAATTTGCGTTTATATTAAAGCTTGAACTTATCACAAATTTAACCAAATCAAAGAAGAATACTCCTACAATTTATGCAGTAGTTGATTTAGAAACTACAGGAGCTCGAAGTGATCGCGACAAAATAACCGAGATCGCTATCGTTTTATTTGATGGTCAAAAAATCATTGATCAATTCTCTACACTTATTAATCCTGAACGTAGTATTCCTTATAATATTACAAAAATAACAGGAATACGTGATGAAATGGTAGAAGATGCTCCACGATTTTTTGAGGTTGCGCGCAAGATAGTGGAAATGACGGAAGGAAAAGTATTCGTAGCTCATAATGTGCGATTTGATTATAATTTCTTGAAAGAAGAATTTAGACGATTAGGTTTTACATTTAAAAGAAAAACGCTTTGTACCGTGCGACTTACTCGCCGCGTCTTTAAAGGTTTGCCTTCTTATAGCCTTGAAAATCTAATTAGACATTTCGATCTTGAAGTCGCTAGAAGACACCGAGCATTAGATGATACCTTAGCAACTGTAGAGGTATTGAGGCGAATCATCGACGCAGAAAAAGAAGAGACATCAGCCAAAGATTTAATTAATCTTGGTGTTAAAGAAACACGACTGCCGCCGAATATTACACTCGATATTCTTCATGCGCTTCCAGAAGATTGTGGTATTTATTATTTCTATAATGCACAAGGAGATGTCATTTATGTAGGTAAAAGTATAAATATAAAAAAACGGGTGATGGGGCATTTCGCCAGCGACACTAGAAAGGCGCAAAAGATCCAACGATCTATTCATGATATTACCTACGAAATCACAGGAAGTGAATTAATTGCTCTTTTGTTGGAAGAAAGCGAAATTAAACGAATAAGTCCTATTTATAATTCGGCTTTAAAACCAAAAACATTCCCTTATGGCATTTATTATTTTGAAGATGAAAAAGGCTATCCAAATCTTAAAGTAGGGGATAAAAACATCGATCATATCCTCATTGCTGAGTTTTCCTCTTTAAGAGAAGCCAAAGGAGCATTGGCTTATATCGTAAAGGAGTTTGAACTATGTAGATGTTTATGTAATTTAAATACAAGACATAGTCCTTGTTTAGATTTTCAAATTCAAAATTGTAGTGGTGCCTTTATTGGAAAAGAAGAGGTAGACTCTTACACCGAACGATTCCATACTGCTATGGAAGCCTTACGATTGTACCCCGCTTTCCCAGAAGATTTATTATTAATAGATAAAGGGAGAGAACTTGATGAACACAGTGTGGTGCTTATTGAAAATGGGCATTATCTAGGCTTCGGTTTTGTAGAGCGAACAGAAGCTTTAGATTATAATGACATAAAAAATTCAATTACTGTAAGAAATCACAATAAAGATGTAATCTATATTATCAAAGATTATTTAAGGAAAAATCCTAAGGTAAATGTGATTCAAATTAATAGGTAGCGACTTCAATTTGAGTAATCACTTTAAATGGACGATAGGTGTTTATACGGGCATCGAAAAATTCTTCCTCCTTATAATACACTTGCACCTTGATTCCTTCTAATTTCTTATAATCAGTTTGCATTTCAAAAGAAGAACTGATTGGATTTAACCAATAAACTTCCGTTACTTTACCTGTGCTTTCTTTTATAGAAAGCGATACGAAGGTTTCTGAATGCACTTTGGTAACTTTACCTGTAATTTTTGAGCCATGATCAATCGCTTCTCTTCCTTCCACTTCATCCACCATTTGAAGTAAAATTTCTGGACATTTAGTCGCCATTTTTAAACCAAGAATATGACCAAGTTTTTCTGCTTCTGTCTCTATTTTAGCCATATCAATATCATAATGTTTTTTTAATTGTTTTTCATAAGGACTTGCAGCTTCCAGTATACACAAACCTAACTCCACTTCTTTGTTCATTGTAGAAGGTTTATTCGTACTATTCTGTAAACAAGTACAACATTCTTCTGTAATAGTATCCATAAAATCTTGTCCAAATAATGGAAAGGTCAATAGGATTACGAAGGATAGAAATATAGTCTTTTTCATTAGTGTTGTTTTAAAATTTGACTTAAATTATGGAGCGTATTAATTTCGTAAGTAGGCCTAATTGAGGAATCATTTGTCTTTTGATTAGGGTTAAACCAACAAGTATCAATCCCATAATTATTTCCACCAATTATATCTGAATGTAAACTATCTCCAATAATTAACAAATGATCCTTACGTTCAGTTCCTATTTCATTTAAAGTATGATCAAAAAAGCCTGCTTGAGGTTTAGCGACATTGATTTCATCAGATACCACAATGACATCAAAATAATCAGTCATTTCTAATTTGGCTAATCGTCTGCGTTGTACTTCTTTTAGTCCGTTGGTTATTATTCCCAATTTAAACTTACCATGAAAGTGATCTAATAATTCTTTGGCTCCCTCAATAAACACCGCATGTTTTACCAAACCATCTAAATATTGAGCATTCCAATCTAATGGCTCGCCTATGATACCTTCAGCTTGCATAAATAACTCAAAGCGAAGTCTTCTTAATTGTAGGGCATCAATTTTTTCTTCTTCAAAATCTTTCCATACTTGGAAATTAACTTTTTGATATCTACTATACATTTCAGGATCTTCTTCAATCCCATGAGCAGCCACAAGATCAGCAAAAGACAAATGAGAACTGTTAGTGAAATCGACTAAAGTATTGTCAAAGTCAAAGAGTAACCATTGGTATTTCATTATACGTTTTTGAAATTATATGAGTGAGTAATTACTTCATCTCGTAGTTTTAAATAAGTAGCATAAGTACCCGAAAATTGATATCTTTTTTCTACCACTTCTTCATAGTTTCCTTGCAACCCAATTAATAATTCTGCAATTTCTCTTACTGCTGATTGTCCGCCTTCATTGCCGGTAACATAATCGCATATGTTGCGATTTTTTACAAAATTGGTCATTAATGGACTGCCTTTTCGTTGGACTAAAAATCGTAATCCACATTGTTCGGCTACACTAAAATCTAACACATCATCAAAGACAAAAGCAATTTCTTTAGGTTGTAAATTATAGGTTTCGCACACTTGCTGGAATGCGGGAAGTTTGTTTTTATAATTAAAAAAGAAAACAGGAAAATGTTCCCGTTCTGCTAAAAATAAAGCGGTTCGGTTTTCTGCTCCTGTAATGATACCCGTAATAGGCAAGTCTCCATTTTTTAACCAATAACTAAAACGTAAAAGATTGGTGCCCATAGAATCAGATTCTTGGTAAGGACTTCCTTCTTTTCCCATTTTGGCAGAATTATTAAACACGCCATCCCAATCAAACAAAAATGCTTTAATTGTAGAAAGTCGGTTTTGTATATCTTCAATGGGACTTACAAATTGACCTCCACCGTCTTTAAATATTCGTGCTAGATGTTGCATTTTTACTTTTGAATATCTTGTATGTCAATCATTCCAATGGGTTGTCCATCTCTGGTAACAATGATATTGTCTAACTTTTTCGTTTTAAATAACTCCGAAGCTTCATAAACGGTACTTTCTTGATCAATACATGTAGGAGTATTGCTTGGCAAACTACTTAATTTCTTTTGCAAAACAGCTTCACGTTCTACTTCAAGTAATCTACGTAGGTCTCCATCCGTAAAAATACGGTGTATATTTCCTTGTTCTCCAAGCACAGTAATTGCGCCTAAACTTGATTGGGTCATTAACACCAATGCTTCTAATACGGTCTTCTCAAAACTGATGGTTGCTCTAAATGGGCGGATAACTTCTTTAACCGTTTTATTCATTAAAAAAGTATGTGCTTCAAATTGTTGAGTACCAATTGAAGTAAAGTGATTGTTGGGCAATTGTTGTAACACTTTCCAAGGAATCGTACAAGCATGTGCCCCAAGATTCAATGCATTTTTTACATGTTCTGGATGTCGGACAGATGAAAACATTACTTTAGAAGCATATCCATAATGATTAACTGCTTCCACACAATCTGCAATAAGGCCAAGCGCATCATGTCCTTGATCTTGTAAACGACCAACTAAAGGGCAAACATAAGTTGCTCCTGCACTAAATGCGATGTAAGCTTGTTGTAAGGAATAGACCAAGTGTAAATTGACCATAAATCCATCATCTACTAGAAGCTTGCAAGCGCGTGCCCCTTCCATAGAAATCGGAATTTTAAAAACGGTTTTACTTTTATCAAGACCTAAATCGACAAGTCGTTGTGCTTCGTCTTTTATCAATTCGGCAGAGTCACCTAATGCTTCTACTTGCAAGATATTGACCATTTTTGATAATTTGACTAAAGTATTATCTACATCGGTAATTCCATCTCTATGCAAAAAGGTAGGGGTAGTTGTTAGTCCATAAACGAAGCCTAATTTTTGAACGGCTTCTACTTCTTTTAATTTAACTGAATCAAGGTATAATTCCATGTCGTTTCCTTCTGGGTTAATTGGTTTACTAGGTTTATCGGTATTGTTTTTCAATTTGGTGCAATGCAATTAAAGGCTTCAAAAATTCAGCCAAATCAAGCATGGGTAGTTGACTTGCTGCATCACAAAGTGCCTTGGCAGGTTCGGGATGGACTTCTACAAAAATTCCATCTACACCAGACGCTACACCTGCTCTGGCTAACGTATTTAAATAATGTCTCGATCCTCCTTTAGGGTCTGCACTTGGAATACCATATTTTCTAATCGAGTGAGTGACATCAAAAATCACAGGATAACCTGTTTCATTTAAATGATAAAAACTTCTTGGGTCAACTACGAGATCATTATAGCCAAAGGTATATCCACGTTCGGTTAATAAAATATTTTCATTCCCTTGCGCTTCAATTTTGCGAATGGGTTTGATCATATTGGAAGGCGCCAAAAATTGACCATGTTTGATGTTAATCGCTTTTCCTGTTTTTGCAGCAGCAACAGTAATGCTAGTTTGCATACATAGATAAGCAGGAATTTGGATTACATCAAGTACTTCTGCGGCTGCGGCTACTTGTTCGGGAAAATGAATGTCTGATACAATTGGCATTTCAAATTCCTTCTTGATTTTTTCTAAAATACGCAAGCCTTCTTCAATTCCTGGTCCCTGATAATAATCAATTGAACTTCGATTATCTTTCATAAAAGAAGACTTATAAATCACTGGAAGTTGTAGTTCTTCTGCTACAGATTTGACTTGTTCTGCGGTACGCATCATCAAGCTTTCTTCTTCGATCACACAAGGCCCTGCAATCAGAAAAAACTGATCACTTCCAAAGGGTTTCCCGTCAATTAATACACTTTTTTTCATGGTTTTTATTGAAGGGGATAAATGTACGATTAAATCATTGGCTAACCGCAGATTTTTCCTTTTTTTTATATAGGTTTATGAATCAAATATTTAATTCAATTTTGCCTTCAAACTGCTTTCTAAGGTGATTTTTTATCTCATCGGAAAGATTATTACGATCCAATTGTAGCTTTTTTAAATGGGGCAGTTGATCTAGATTTAATGGGATTTCTTCTAATTGATTGCCATAAAAACGAATTTCTTCTAATTGACTTAAGTTTAAAATGTCTGCGGGTAACACCTTCACACGTGTTAAGGAAATATCCAGTTTTTTTAAGGCTTTTAATTGGAAAATTTCTTTCGGGTAGGATTCCATTTGATAACTAGATAGGCGTAGTGAGGTGAGTGATTCCTTCAATTGTTCCAAACCTTCCCATGAGCCATTAATCAAATTATGGTTGATTTCTAACTCTTCTAAGTTTTTTAATGTAGCAAAAGGTCTAGGAAAGTTAAACAAATCTTCATCACTATTATTTTGTGTTTGTTTAAAAATGAGTGTGTGTAAAGTCGTTAAACTACTTAAATCTTTAGCTTGAATATCTAGTGCTGACCGAGTTTCTATGTCTAGATGCTTTAGGTTTAGTAATGCATTAAAATTTGAAGGAAGATTCGATAATTTACTTCGTGTTATTTTTAAAGTACTTAAGTTCGGTATTCGACAAATCCATTTAGGGAAATCGACTAATTCTTTATGGCCAATAATCAGTTCTTTTAGGGAATTTAACTGTATAATTTTTTTATCAATAAATGAAATTGGATTATTGGAAATATCGAGATGCTCTAGTTGTTGAAGTGCATAAACGGATTCAGGAATTTTTTCGAAATGATTTTCAGCTAAGCTGAGAAAATTTAACTGATCTAATGCGCCAATAGCCGCGGGTAAATCTTTTAAATTATTTCCTCCAATACGTAAACTAATTAAATGATCTTTTAACTGTATAATGTCTTCTGGGATAGAATCTAGATTAGAATAGGTAAGAAATAAATAAGTATGTTCCTCAGGTTTTGCAAGCGCCTTTTGGTATGCTTCTAGCTTAGAAGCAGATCGATTTCGTCTGAAATCCAGTAGTTTAATTAATGTTGGCCGATTTAAAGCTTCATATGATTTTTCTAACAGATCAACAGATTCTTGTTGAAATTCGGAATATATCCAAAGGTCTTTCCCCAGTTTAAAAGTAGCGCCAATATAGCCTTGATTGAATAAATCTTCTGCTTCAAGCATCATCGCCTTGACCTCGCTTTTTGTAGGTTGATAATTATATAATGCCAAAAAATTATCCTTGCTAGATAACGGAATATATTGCTCCTTTGGCATTACAATTCCCATATCATCTCTAGTTTTGGCTATCGTATTTCGGGTGTAACCCAAACCTCTTTTATAAAATGCTTGTTTATCCAAATCATATCTTTCACAAAATTGATCTAGTCGCTTGGTGACTAATTTTAATTTTTCAATTTGCTTTTCATACCATTCTTTTTCCTCTGGATCGTATTCTTTGTTTTCTTCATGACTTTCAATTGAATTTTCGATTTCTTGATATAGAAAATGAAATAGATTATGTCCTGCAATATGGATTTGAAAAGCATCTCTTGCATAATACCCAGCTATTGGATAAGGCATTTTTCCTGGATCATCAACATAATAACCATAATGTAAACCATCCGTGCCTCCATATACTAATGTGAAAAATTCTGGCGGATCATTATAATATCTAGAGTTGCTAATCGGATCGAAGGAGTCTAAAGAAGTTTTGCGATCAAAGATTTTAAATACTTCCCCAAAAGAGAAATCCATACTATCGCCAATATCTTTTTTAATTTGATCATTTTGAATTAAAAAATCATGAAAGTCAAAAAAGTCTTGGGGAAAATCAAAACCATAAATTGCTTTGATTTTTTCATTTATTGCTTGCATATCACAATTTGTTTAATCTTTTTATATTAAAAGTAACCACTTGTTAAACAAAAAAGGAAATGGTATGTTTGGCAAGTAAGTTCACGATGTGTAAAATTAATAGATCAAAGATATTATTTCTTATGAAAAAAATGATTCTCCTTATCTCCTTATTGTTTGGATTCCAATTCCTTTCTGCACAAAATGGAATTATTCAAGGTCGAGTGTATAATAGTATTAATAATGAAGGAGTTCCCTTTGCTGAAGTGCTTATTAAAGGTACAACTACTGGTACAACTACCGATATTGATGGCAATTATATCATAGAAAATTTAGAGCCAGGATTATATAATCTTGTAATTACCTTTATCGGTTTTCAAGAGAAAAGTGTATTTGAAATACAGGTAACGAACTCCAAACCAGCTTTGATGGATATTGCTTTATCTGAGTCAGCAGAGGAATTAAATGAGGTGGTTGTAAAAGCTTCTCCTTTTGAGAAAAAAGAAGAAAGTCCTGTTTCTTTACGTACCATTGGTGTAGCCGAAATTCAACGAAATCCAGGGGGGAATCGAGATATCTCCAAAGTAGTTCAATCTTTACCTGGTGTAACCACAACGGCTTCTTTTAGAAATGATTTATTAATTCGTGGGGGTGCGCCAAATGAAAATCGTTTTTATTTAGACGATGTAGAAGTGCCCAATATTAATCACTTTGCTACACAGGGCGCATCCGGTGGTCCAGTAGGATTGATCAATGTAGATTTTATCCGTGAGGTCGACTTTTTTAGTGGGGCTTTTCCTGCCAATAGAGGAAATACATTAAGCTCGGTCTTCAATTTTAAACAACGGGATGGACGTAATGATCGACAAGGATTTACATTTACTTTGGGATCAAGTGATGCGGGTGTTTCTTTAGAAGGGCCTTTGGGCAAAAAAACGACCTATTTATTGTCTTCTCGATATTCATATTTACAATTTTTATTCACTGCTTTAGAACTTCCTTTCTTGCCTACATACACCGATTTTCAGGCTAAAGTAAAAGTAAAATTAGATCAGAAAAATGAACTGACTTTCATAGGTTTAGGTGCAATAGATCGCTTTAGATTGAATCTCTCTGCCAATGAAACAGAAGATCAACAATATTTACTAGATAACCTGCCTGTCAATAATCAATGGAATTATACTACAGGAATGGTTTACAAACGTTACCAAGATAAAGGGTATTGGACTTTTGTAGCGAGTAGAAACATGCTAGATAATAGTGCATATAAATTTGAGAATAACGACGAGTCTGCCGCAAAAATATTGGATTATAATTCGCAAGAAATTGAAAATAAATTACGAGTAGAACATACACTAAGAACCAAAGGTTTTAAATTTAACTACGGTTTAAATTATGAGTTTGTCAAATATAATAATCGTACGTTTAGTAGAATTAGTACCCCAATTGGAGAACAACTGATTGATTATGCTTCTGATCTAAAAATGAATAAATACGCCTTTTTTGGACAAGCAAGTAAAAAGTTGTTGACGGACCGTTTAGTCTTATCTTTAGGTTTTAGAGCGGATGGAAATAGTTATTCTAAAGAAATGAGTAATCCATTTAGGCAGTTCTCTCCACGTTTTTCTTTAGCCTATGCGTTCAATGAAAAATGGGCGGTTAATTTCAATTCTGGTTTATATTATCAATTGCCTCCTTATACTATTTTAGGATATAAAGAAGGAAATGAATTTGTAAATAAAACGAATGAAATCACTTATATCAGAAACACCCACTTGGTCGGAGGAGTAGAATATAACTCTTCATTAAATTCGAAAATTACTTTGGAAGGTTTTTTAAAGTACTATCAAAATTATCCTTTTTTATTGCGGGATAGTATTACGTTAGCAAATCTAGGTGGAGATTTTGGAGTGATAGGAAATGAACCCGCTGTTTCCAATAAACAAGGTCGTTCGATGGGAATGGAATTTCTTTTTCAACAACGCATTTTCAAAGGATATTATGGCATTTTTTCTTACACCTTAGGTTGGTCACAATTTGAAGATAAAAATGGCGAATACGTAGCTTCTTCTTGGGACAGTAGACATATTGTAAACATAACTGGAGGAAAGCGATTCAAGAAAAATTGGGAAGTGGGCTTGAGTTGGCGAATTCAATCGGGTTTACCTTTTACGCCATTTGATGAAGATCGATCTGCATTAGCGGCAAATTGGGATATTTTGGGACTTGGCATAAGAGATTATAATCAAATCAATACAGGCCGTCTAAATGCCTCTCATACCTTAGATTTGCGGGTAGATAAAAAATGGTTTTTCAATAAATGGAGTTTAAATCTTTATCTAGACGTTGAAAATGTATACGGACAATCTGTTGTGAGTGATGTACTCGTTCTTGATCGTGACGATGAGGGAAATGCGCAAATTAATCCAGCACAGCCCAATTCGTATTTATTAAAATACATTGAAGATGCTCCTGGAATCACTTTACCTTCTATTGGAATTGTAATTGCTTATTAATAATTTTTCCAAAAGGATTTAATACTCTTATAGATTCCTACCTTTTTGAGAAAATCTTTATGTTGTTTGGCCGTTCTAAACCAAGAAAGGGTAGAGGCTTGGACTATATTCATACTTTGTTTAAAATCGTTCATCTCTAAAGGCACAATTTGACCTTGATGTCTTTTAATGGACAAAGCTATTTTTGATTCTACAGCATGCAAGACCAAAGCTTCTAAATCAGACCCAGAATATAATGGAGTCATAGTAGCTAATTCGCCAAAGTTTAACTCTTTATTTGGAAATTTTTTCAAAATGGTTTTTAATATTTGCGCTCGATCTTCTAATGATGGAGGAGCTACAAAAATTACATTTTCAAATCGCCCTGTCCGAAAAACGATTTCTTCTAAATTCCAAGGTAAGCTTGTACAAGCAATGGTAAGAATATCATTTTGCTCATGCTTTGACGTTTCTAGTTGAGCTGTAAATTGACTTACTAAAGGTCGATATTGCTTTAAGGTTTTAACGGTTTTTATTTTATTTAATAAATCTAAATCATCAAAAAGCAAAACACATGGTTCAAAGTCTTTGGCACTTTGGAAATAGAATTGCATTTGGTTTTGGTGGGGAATTCCAAAGGCAGGATTAATAATCTCATGTACTTTACCTTCAATAAGGGGGATTTGTGCTTCTCCTGCGGCGGCCTTTGCAATTAAGGATTTTCCACAACCTGGAGGGCCATATAATAATATGCTTCCTCCCGGATTTTTTGAATATCCTTCATAAGTTTCAGGGTAAATTTGAGGAAAAACCATTTTAAGGTTAATGATTTTTTTGATATCTAAATATCCTCCAATATGACTAAAATTTTCACTTGGTATTTCCGCTGAAACATCTAAGTCTTCCATTACAGGATCGATTTCACTAAATCGTTCTTCAGCAGGCAAGTTTTTTCTTAGTTTTTTGAATAATTTCTTCTCAAAGTCTTTATTCATCAATTGCGAATTGCTTTCCAAGGCATCAAAGTAAGCTTCTTTAGCTTCTTCAATTTGATTATTTAGGAAAGCGATATAAGCTTTTAATATTAAACCTTCGGGAGGTAAGGTATCTGCTTTAAGAATTTCTTCTAAAATAATATTGGCTTCTCGGTATTTTTTATTTTGGACAAAAGAAATACCCAATCCAATTTTGGCAGATAGGTTTTGATGGTCTAAATGTAAAACTTTCAAATAAGCTTCTTCTGCTTCTTCAAATTGATTCATTTGAAAGTAACATTCAGCTAGTTGTTTTTGCAGACTAGCATCTTTAGGCTTATGTGCACAAGCCTTTAATAATTCGATTAAAGTAGGGCTAATAGGATTCATATTTCGGTAATGTTTTAAAAGATTACCACTATGTGTTTATACAATATTAGGAAATTTGATCAAAACTTCCTATTGGTTTGCCAAATAAAATTTTATCTTATAGACGTTCTTTTAAATTAGTGCAAAATATATAGGAAGGTAACCCGTGATTTATAAAATTATTATTTTTTAATATATTATTGTCCCTTTTTTAAAAAAACATCGTCTATATTAAATAGTTTCCTTTTAACGAAAAGGATACCTTAAGGAGATAATATGTAGGTTCCTTCTATAAAAAATAAAAACATTTAAAGTATTAAATAATTGAACAATATGTGTTTACAAATTCGACTCTTTTATATAAGCATAATTTTATTGAATGCAATAGCTTGTGTTAGCCAGTCACCAAATTCAAACTTAGATAAATATTGGGAATATAGAAATCGTTTTTTAGGAGATCAAGAAAAGGGAATTGGTGGCTTTATTTGGGTTGGCGATGGCCCTGGAGAGAGCCTTCCAATCTCAGGAAAAGCCCCTTTAGAAAATTGTGAAAAAGATTGGTGGATGCTCCAAAGTGATTGCAAAATGCAAAAAGGAATGGGGAAATTGGATTGGGGAGACGGTACCACGCATCTTGGAATGTACATCAGTATTTTAGCCACAGAATATCGATTATTGAAAGATGCAGGTCAAAATGTGGAGCAAACTAGCAAAGAATTGCACCATGCCTTGAATGCATTTGAACGTCTAGATGCCAATGCAGAAGTTTTACTTGGTGGAAAGCCTGAATTGAACGGGTTTTTCCTCAGAGATGATGTGCCTGACTATTTTTTTGAAGATAAAAAGGGTAATAAACGTTTTCCAATGAATTCCAATTCCGCTTATTCTTGTATAAGCTCAGATTATAGTTGTAGCCCAGGAATAGATGATGGATCTTTTGTGAGTCAAGATCAAGCTATTTATATGCTTTTTGCCTTTAATTTGGTTAAAGAATTGATTCCTGAAGAACGTTATAAACCAGGTTCAAAAACTTTTGGGAGTCGAGTAGAATTGTTTACGCATCGAATTGTTAATTATATGCGCGAAAACAATTGGAAACTTTGTTCTCCGCTTGAAAAAAAATCAAAAATATCTAATCGTTGGGGCGGTGATTGTCGCGCCTTTGCTTGGCCTATTGCTAAGTCAGCTAATCGGATTACTGATGGTAAATATTTGAAGAATTATCAAAAAGGTCGATCTAAAGGATTGAGTGCTGTTATCTTTAGTGCTTTTGATTGGTTGAATGGTGTACAAGGAAAAAATAATATGGGTATGGTTTTGCAATTGGTTACCATGTCAGATACCTGGAGTCCGCGCAAAGTTTCGTCTTATTCTAGAAATGCAGATTTAGAGGTGTATGCTTTGGCTTATTCGATTATCAATAAAGAAAAACTAGCCAAGCCATTAACAAAATCGCATTTTGATAAAATGATCAATTTAGCTCCAATTGATGGACCATGTTTTAATGTACCTGATTGCAATGCGCCTGATGGTTGGAAAGCTAATAATCGTTGGATTCATCCTTCGCATGTAAATGGAAATAAATACGGACACAATCAATATTATCCGGGCTTAGATTATATGTTTTTGTACAATTTATACCATCTATATTATAAAGAAGGTCTTCCAAAGTACATTGGAAACAAGCAATGGAAATCACGTATGAATTAAAGCTTTTTGCTTCGTAAACGGATCGAATTTCCAATTACGATGACATCGGAGAATGCCATGAATATGGCGCCCCACATCGGATTTAAAAACCCGAGTGCAGCAACGGGAATGGCTACCACATTATAAGCAAATGCCCAAAACAAATTTTGCTTAATGGTCGTTAAGGTAGCCTTACTGATTTTATGCGCATCTTGAAGCGTTGGTAAATGTTTATTTAATAAAATTACATCTGCGGATTGGATGGCTACTTTCGATGCATTGCCCATGGAGATACCAATGTCTGCTTTTGTCAATGCTGGAGCATCGTTGATCCCATCACCAACCATCGCGGTCAATCCTTCTTTATTATAAGCCGCAATTTTTTCTAATTTTTGATCTGGTTTTTGTTCCCCAAAAGCGGATTGAATGCCTATCTTTTGAGCAAGGCTTTGGGTTTT
>JAHDCJ010000106.1:16103-18508 GCA_020629935.1 Saprospiraceae bacterium
TAATTGAATAGGATGATCGGCATAATGATTATTGGTCAATTGTTGAACTAAAGATTGGGCAATAGGATGTGAAGAATGTTGTTCTAAATCATAGATGATCCCTTTTATGGTTTCTAAAGGATAATCACTAAAATTCGAAATTTCTTTTATGCCAAAATTTCCTGTGGTTAATGTGCCTGTTTTGTCGAAGACGATATGACTCACATTTCCAAATCGTTCTAAGGTTTGGCCCCCTCGAATTAAAATCCCATTTTTAGCAGCTCTGCCTACACCAACCATAATAGCCGTAGGAGTCGCCAAACCCATAGCACAAGGACAAGAAACTACCAACACTGCAATAGCGTTCATCAATGCTTTTTGAAAAGGAATGGCAAAACCAAAATAAGCGACAAGGAAAGTAAGCAACGAAATAAACAAAACTGCAGGGACAAAGATAGCCGAAATTTTATCGGCAAGACGTTGAATTTCTGGTTTGTCCGACTGTGCATTTTTTACCAAAGAAATAATTTTAGCTAACATCGAATCTTTTGCCTTTGCAGTAACCTGCATTAATATATTTCCTTTGACTAAAACTGTGGCCCCTACAATTTGTTGTCCTATTATTTTCTCTACAGGCAAGCTTTCTCCGGTTATCATCGCTTCATTTATGCTTCCTGAACCATCAATAATTATCCCATCCATAGGGATTTGATCACCTTGATTGACTTGTAAAAAATCGCCTATTTCAATATCCTTGAGTTGTACTTCTTTATATAGTTTTTGGCCATTTTTTTCCACTACTTTTATCGCCTTTTCTACTTGGAGATTGTTTAATTCTCCAATCGCAGAGGTTGTTTTAGCCACTGCACGCTCTTCTAAATAATTACCTAAAAGAACTAAAGTAATGATCATGGCTGCCGTTTCATAAAACAAATAATCTGGCCCTAATTGGAGCAAGGTGCCTGATAGGCTATAGATGAAAGCAGCCGAACTCCCAATAAAAATCAGTACATCCATATTTGGAAACCCATTTCGAATAGAACCCCATGCGGATCGTCCAAAGTGGGATATCCCAACTAGAAAAACTGGAATGGTTAGGACCAATTGTACATATGGATTATGCAAGACATGCCAAGGTATAAACATATGTAGAAACAAAGGAATGGTAAATATCCCACAAAAGATCAGTTTTTGTAGAAGGCTGACTCCTTGTTTTGGACTATGGGTATCAATGACATGAAAACCTAATTTTTCAATGCCTTGGGTAATTTTATCTAAGTCAAAATCACCAGCATAAGAAACTTCTTTTGTTGCAAAATTGACATTGACTTCACTCAAGCCTTTTTTCTCCAAAAACTTGCTTACTGATTTTGCGCAATTTACACAAGTCATTCCTTCTACCATCAATTCTGTTACCTTGTTTTTCATGTAATTATTTAAAATAGTCTTGGAATACGTTTAATAATGTGTAAATTTGAAAAATGCGAATATGTTCAATAAAATTCGTTAATATTTTGATAAAAAAACCATTATGGACAAACGAAAATTTTTAAAGCTTGCTGGAATAATGACTGCGGGTTCCTTGGTTTATCCAATTATTGGATGTAATCCGCCTACAGAGCCTAAAGATACGCCTAAAGAGCCAGATACCAAACCCGAAATTGGAGGTAATTTTAAATTACCTACTTTATCATTTGAGTATGCTGCTTTAGCGCCAAATATTGATGCACAAACGATGGAGATTCATTATACGAAACATCATGCAGGTTATGTTAAAAAATTAAATGCTGCTTTGGTGAATAGTCCACTAGCAGGAAAGCCCCTACATGAAATTTTAGCTTTTGTTTCTAAAGATCAATGGGGAATTCGTAATAATGGTGGTGGTCATTTCAACCATAGTTTATTTTGGTCTAATTTGTCCCCAAAGGGTGGGGGAACACCTAAAGACGATTTATTGGATGCGATCAAATCCAGTTTTGGGTCTTTCGACAAATTTAAAGAGCAATTTAGTGCAGCCGCAAAAGGCGTATTTGGATCAGGTTGGGCCTGGTTATCTTTAGATGAAAATAAAAAATTATTTATAAGTAACACACCAAACCAAGATAACCCCTTAATGCGTGGTATTGTTAAAGATCCTGGAACTCCAATTCTGGGTCTTGACGTTTGGGAGCATGCTTATTATCTAAAATATCAAAATAAACGCGGCGATTATATCCAAAATTATTTCAACATAATCGACTGGAATTCAGTAGGTGAAAAATTAAAAGCACTCGGATAGAAAAAAAAATGCAAGAAAAATTCCACCTTTTCGGAAACTATTTTAAATTTGCATCGCTTTATTAAATAAGCTGGTGGTTGTAGCTCAGTTGGTTAGAGCGCTGGATTGTGGTTCCAGAGGTCGCCGGTTCGAACCCGGTCTTCCACCC
>JAHDCJ010000107.1 GCA_020629935.1 Saprospiraceae bacterium
TCAATATCTTTTGTGGTATCATAAATTGTCTTTTTTAGTGCGCCAGTTACATCATAAATTTGAATTTGTTCAATAGCTGAATTACTTTGAACCGAAAGCATATGAGCTGTAGGATTGGGAGAGATCTTGATCTGAAGATTTTCGTTTGTAGGATTATTTAAATTGGTAATTGTTGAACAATCGACGCTTTCTAGTTCAAAACTGCAATTGGAAGCAAGATGTTCATTTTTTGAAGCAAGGCCATATGTGATATATGGATTGGTATTTGAAATAGGGATTGTTAAACCAGCATCAAGGTCAAGTTCCCAATATAGTTCAGAGTTTGTGGCAATAATTCTGTTGGCATAACAATTAGTAAATGTATTGGCAATACCTAAAAGCGAATTGTTGACTTCTGGGTTGATACAAAAAATAGTTTTAAAGGATTTTGATTCTAGATTAAATGCCATTAAATTTTCAGTAGTAGTAATGATCAGATTTCCTTTAAATAAGGTCATGTCGCCAGGAGAAAATACATCTAATTCTGCCACATTTATTAAGGTATCTGCTAAGATATCGTATTTGTATAAAATGGTTGAAAAATTATTTAAGGTGTATAACTCATAATTGTTAGTACAAACTAGGGAAGTATAATTTCCTTGTGCGGAATTAAAAATAGGAAGTGAAATAATGGAATTGATACTACCGTCTATGGTATTTATTTCTACAATTTCATTATCAATTATCCCATAAAATCGATTATTGGGGGATATGGCAATATCTAAAATGGCAATTTCGGAATCTACTATAACCACAAGTTCTGATAATATATCGTTTTCGTCAAGTTGAACAATTTCATTATAAGCAGTAGTTGCAAAAATATTTTGAGCGATTAAATTTGCATCTATAAAAATCAAAAGTAAAATAGTGAAAATTGTAGTTTTCATAATTGTCTATTTTATGATTTATTGAAAATAGGTTTTATCCTTTTTAATTTTTTCAGCTGATATTTTTGGAAATACTAAATTTAAATGTGCTGCCACTAGATGAATTATTTTCAATCCAAATATCTCCATTGTGAATATTAACAATTCTCTTACAAATAGAAAGCCCAATACCTGAACCTTCGAAATTGGCACCTGCTAATCGTTTAAAAGGTTCAAATATTTTTTTACTATAAATTGGGTCGATGCCGATGCCATTATCCGAAATAGAGAAAGTCCAATCTGTTTTCGATTCATAAGATTTACAAATAACTAATGGTTTTTTATCTGTATTAAATTTAATCCCATTATGAATGAGATTATAAAAAACAATGCCTATCAAATTGGGATAACAAAAAATTAAATCATCGTGTAAATCTAATTTTACTTCTGCTGATTTACTTAGAATGAGTTGGTCTAAATCTAAGAGCTTTTTAGATAAAAGATTTTCAATTCGTATTTTTTCTGGCGATAAATCACTTGTGCCAGTTCGCGCATAATTTAAAATATCTTCCACCAAGGTGTTCATGCGATGCCCCGAATTTATGATGTAGTCTGTATATTCTACAACGTTCTTGTCTAGATTTTTTCTTTGGTTACTTTTTATTAATTGAGCAAAACTGACGATGCTTCTAATTGGAGTTTTTAAATCATGGGAAACCGCATAAGTAAATTTTTCTAAATCATAGTTTGCAATCTCTAACGCTTTTTTAGATTTTTCAAGTTGAAGATTATAATCTAGCAGCGTTTTATTATTTTTATCAATTTGAAATTCCATAAGCTTGTAATTGGTAATGTCAATATACCAACCTAAAATACCAATTACATTTCTTTTATCATCAAATAAGGGGATTTTTGAGGTAGACAACCATCGTTTGGAGCCATCAATTAATGTTTGGGGTTCTTCAAAATTCAATTGGGGTTTTCCAGAATCCATTACTTCTTTATCTATTTTCCTAAAGAAGTCCGCTTCTTCTTTACTCCATGGCATGTCATAATCTGTTTTGCCAATAAGATCTTCAGGTGTTTTATACCCTGCTGAATGCGCAAAATTATTATTACATCCTAGATAATTAGAGTTTCTATCCTTCCAAAAAACAAACTGGGAGATATTGTTAATAAATAAATTAAGTATTTGTTCTTCCATTTAATAAATTTATTGGAAAAATGCGTATAGAACAAGGGGTGATGATAATTTTTTTAAATAAAATATCTAGATTATCTTACATTGATATCCTTGACTCCTAAGTCTTAAAATTGAAATAGGTTTTATTCCCATTCTATAATCGTAGCCGATTCACCAATAGCTCCCTTGATATACCATTTATAACCTTCCTTTTGGGAAAGAAAATTTTTTATGGTTTCCTCCGCAATATTAAGCACAAAGATTCCACCTAATCCGCCCAAATTACTATTTGTTCGAAAACCTCCCAAATAATAATGCCAGCCTTCTCCCATCGCATGCATGAGATAATCCATCATGTGTTCTCCTTGTTTATCTAGATATATTCGCTCTTCTTCTGCATCCTCAATGGGGCCAATTAGACTTAAATCATCAGCAGAGATGAAAAAGAATTCTTTTGCTTCTTTATTTTGCAAGAAGGTATCGAAATCGGCACTCTTTTTATTTAATTCAATTTCGATAGATTGTCCAGGAATGTGGGTTTGAAAAATGCCGTTGCTTAAGTAGTTCTTGAAGTCCATTAGTATACGTTTATATTTTTTGAGTAATGAATCCTTTTAAGTTGTGATATACACAACTTAAGCATAATGTTTAATAATGTAAAGATTATGCTATGGATTATTTTTCCAAGGGTATTGGTTTTATTTCGTATTAATTAACCGAACAATAGTTTCATGAAAATTAGATTCATCTACATTTAAAACCTCTTTTAGTAATTCAAAAAAATGTGCACCTTTAGAACCAGAATAAACTAGCTTTAATACGTCATCAAAGTTTTTCTTTTTCATTATTTCTTCACATAAAAATGCACTCATTACATAATAGGAAAAATGTCTTTTGATAGAAGCTTTCCTTCCTTTTTTAAACTCTTCTAAAAAGTCAATCGTTGGGTTTTGGTTAAGTTCTTCTTTAAATTGTTCTTTGAGTTCTTCCATACTATCATAGCTTAAAGCATAACCTCCATAATAAGTAGAAAGACCTTGTACGAAAGGCCAATAAATATCTTCTGGGTTTGGAAGATTATAGTACAAGTAATCACCAATATATCCGAAACTATAATTTTCATTATTTGTTCCAGTTAAATAAATTTTGCCTTCATTGTCAGTAAAACCTAAATCATAACATAAAAAATTGCATTGTCGAGCACTATATAAAAACCCATAAGACTTTAATAATTCATCTAAACTTTCAAAGCAATAATAATCTAAAGTTGACTTTGGAGTATTCGTAAGTTTAGATAATTTATCTTTAAAAGAAGCAAACTTTTTAGCTTTGGTATTATTAATGATGCCACTGTAATAATACGTTACGTTTTTTACCTTTTTAGTGTGGAAGTTTGCCGTACGTTCTTCAAATGGACAATAAAATCGATAGTGATTTTTGTAAGGAACCAACTTGAATTCGGTGACTTGGTAAATAAATGGTTTATCCTCTTTTACACCCGAAAAGGCGACAGTAATAAAGTAAGTTTCATGATCTGGAGTATATGATTTAAGAATTATAGGATCATTAAAAATGCTTGGATTCTTTTTCCCGATTCCACTTAATTTTCTGAAGAAAAAATCATACTCTTTTCGATGAGTGGAGTCTACATATTCATGAGAATAAGTGTTATTTTGGGCTTCTAATAAAAAAACTCCTAATGATTTTTCCAGCTTTTTAGAAGTTACGGAGTCTCTATCTGCAAGTTCAAGATTAAGATTTCGATTGATAGAAATTTGACCAGAGGTAAAATAGAATGCAAAAAAGCTTAAGAAGAAGGTAAGTTTAAACTTCATTATTGTTTTTATTTAAATGAAAAAAAAGGAGACGATTGGTATATTCCCAATACAACACATTTGATCAATGATTTCGATGGATGAATGTACAAATAAACCATAACTAAACCTTTAGTTTAATTTTTTTAACAAAAACTTAAATATTCGTTAACAGATTATTTTCAATTTCGCACACCGTTTTGGTAGGTTTTGGATTGTACTTTTGGCCATGTTTTAGAAAGACTATTGGCCTATTCGAAGTGGCTGCTAATCATAAAAAGGAAAGGGAGAAATAAGAGAAGAAACGAGGTCAATTTCAAATAAAGCGTACTTTATGATTAGTAATTTGAATTTCTCCAAATTAGTAGATCCTCAATTTCTTCTATTCCTAAATTCAACATTTGGTTTATTTTAATTACTCGGTCGGACAACTTCTGTAAATCAATTTTTGCTTTATCAACCGCACTTTTTAAGTCATTCAATTGAACGATTAACTTGGGGTTAGGCGGAGTAGGTTGAAAAATTTCATCATACGCCTGCACACTAAAGTTAAAAATTACTTTATTGGATTTAAACGAAAGTCTTGGGGCAGGATGACCTTCATAATAAGCATCATTTGCATTAGATACATTTTCCCAATATTGAATGTCTGTTAATTCACCACAACATTGAGGAAAAAACTTATCTTCTTGATCTTTTTTAAGCACAAAACCACCCAATAGAGAATAGGTTTGATCTCTTTCATATTTCCCATTTCTAAAATCTTCCGTATGATCCAACACTATTTTCTTTAAATTCTCTTCAGAGATTGCTTTAGGTTCATAAAATGGGGCACCCTTAAAATATGGTTTCATTTCATCTGTAAATCCTGCCATTTTAAGTGATGCTTTCCGGTATTCGTACCAAAGATCTTGGTTTTCCCAATAAGGATATTTCGTCGGTAACTTGAGCTCTTTATGATTGAATTCTAAACTAATTAATAGGATTAGTTCAATAGGAATATCTTTCATGATAAACTATTTTTTGCTTTTGTATCATCAAGCGAATACGAGGAAGTTTTATCAATTGTTTTAATTGAATTCATCATCGTCTAATGGGTAATCTAAAGTTCCTGTGACGGTATTGCTTGTACTTGAAAAATTAAATGAAGCATCAAAAGTATTATTGGTTAAATCAAAGTTTGTAATTGTTATTTCACCCGCTACATCAAAATCAAAATTACCTGTATTATCAATAAACGAAACCGTGCAAGTTGTTCCAGAAAGTCCAGCTCCTTCTTCTAAAACAAATGTACCTTCTTGCCATAAGTCTTCTGGTATTCGAATATTGATTTGGAAGGAACTATGGTCTCCTTGTAACCATAAATATTTTATTCCAGTATTACTATTGGTCTCGACTATTGTAAATGGAGAATCTGCTAATCCAATTCTGTTTGTGAAATTTACCAATCCATTATAATCTACACTATTTAAATTAATACTCATATAACTGTGATTATTGTTAGGTATGATTTCTTCACTGTCATCACTGCATGAAGTATTCATTATACAAAAAGTTGAAATTAAAAAGTATGTTAAAAGGTATGTTGCTTTTTTCATTTTTTCTTTGATTTTAAATTTTACATTTGTTAAATGTACAGATAATATTTAAGTAAAACCTATAATCTACCCGAAAATTAACTTTTAACTTAGGACCTTCATTAATTAATTCAATTTAAACTACATTAAATTCAAAATAGCTTACCCGATGCCCTCAATAAAACCTTCTTTGAAATGGGTGGTTTACCTAAAATTCCTAAATGGAAAGGTTTGGGCGTTAATATGAGCAAATGATTGAAAATTTAAATCAATTTTGAAACATATTTGATCATCAATTTTCTAAACTTGAAATTATTTTAGTTTCATATTTAAAGACCGCATCTCTAATTTTTCCAAAACTACCATCTGGTAAATTACAAAAACCTAGTGCGCCACTTTGAGTCTTTGGATTAAAATACATAAAAGAATAGACCCCAATAGAGCCTCCATTATGAAGTCGGATTCCTGTAGAAGAAACCGCCCAAAAAACACCCACATCATAAGCATCATTTAAAGGAGAAAGACTTCTTTTACCAGTAAAATGACTGGGTTTTAAAACAGGAGCAAATAAGGTCTTATACGAATCAGCGTTTAACAACTTACCTTTTCCATTGCTGCCATTAATCATTTCCATCAAATATTTACTTAAATCGTCTATGTTAGATTTTAATCCACCCGAACTATAAGCGAGGTAGCGATACTTTGGATGTTCTATCGCTAAAGTCGGATTCTCCCAATTGTCCGGAAGATAAATTTCGCTAACTAAATTCGAGTCTAAATCATCATAAGACCAAGCACTGTTTTTCATTCCAAGTGGGCCTAGAATATATTGTTTCGTATATTCATCAAATGCCATTCCTGATTTAATCTCTACAATTCGAGAGGCAAGTTCAGAGCCCATATTCGAATAGCTGTACTTAGTTCCAGGCTCAAATTTTTCGTAGTTGTTTTTAGAATACCATTTTCCATTTTTGGTTAAATATCTTTGCATAACTTCATCTAGTGTCAATGGGATACCTAATTTATAATAGGATAATTCATTATCCATAAATGCTTGAATACTGTCTTCCTCATATTTAATGTCTTCAAGCAATAGGATATCTGCTTCTCCAACTTCTTCTGGATCAAAGTCGTCGGTCAAACCTGCCGTATGCGTAACTAGATGCCGAACAGTAATTTGGGTTTTCGGAAAATGAGGATTGATTACCTCATAGGGCAAAATGGAATTGACTTCCTCATCTAAACTCAATTTTCCAGATTCTACCAATTGCATGATGGATAGACCTATAAAGGTCTTTGAAATAGAAGCAATGAAATTTATGGACTCGTTACTAAAAGGAATATTATCTTTGATTGAGGCATGACCAAATCCTTTTTTATAAACTACTTTTTCATTGTTCATGACAGCAACCGCAAATCCAGGAATGATGCTTTTTTCTGCAATAGTTTCTAATTCAATGGTCAAAGAATCTGCTATAGGATTGGATTCTTGAGCTGATGGTTGGCTTGAATTTGTGTTCGTTTGACAAGAAATAATACAAAGGACAAGAATAGAAAATTGGCAAATTTTATAAATCATAGTTTTTGACTTTTATTCGTTTTTAATATAGACAAGTATTAAATCGAATAGTTGCATACCTATGACTTATTATTCCCAATCCTTCCAATAATGTGCTGTCAATACGTTGGTTATTTTCTGATCAACGGTTTTTATGGAGACTTCGTTATCTTCATTTTTTTCTAAAATAACAAAACAATTTTTGGGCAAGATTCCGCTTTCCCCAAACTCCAGTTCTTTTATTTTTACCGATTGAGTTATTCCATTATGATCTTGTTCTTGATAAAAGGGTTCACCAGTATGGCCAAAAAAATGATACTTGAAAATGACTTGATCTAAAAGATTTCTGATTTCTTGCATGCCATAACCTCGTTGGCTTCCTGCATCTTTATCATGTGTAATTAAAACATCAAAATCATCTTTAGTTTTTTGTAGCTTTTTCAAAATTCGTCGTTCATAATCTTGGATGAATCTAGCATCACTTCGACCTTTTCGATCACCAATGCGACCTATGCCAACAAAAGAAAATGGAATAGAATCCAATACGAGATGTTGTTCCCAACCTGTTTTGCAAAGCCATATTCGTTCGTACACATCAATAGGAAATCGAGATTCATTTGCGTATTTAATCTCTAGTTCATCAAGGTATTCGTGATCTTCATGATTGCCTCGAACACAAATCATTTGGAGGTTAAGCTCATCCAAATAGGCTTCAATTTGAGGATCTTTCTTGGTAAATTGATCATGAAAACCTAACTCATCTCTATTATATTTAGCATGTTTGATGGTTGCTTTGTCTAAGCGTTCTAATAGAGGATAAGCACCCATATCACCGCATTGCAAGATTAAATCAATCTTTTGCCCTGTAGTTCGCTGATAAAGATCTACTAACTTAAAAGGAAGGAGCATTTTTCCATGAATATCCGCAAAAATAGCAAGTCGCATAAGGCATTTATTTTCTAAAAATCAAGATGCTTTATTAACTTCGAATATATTGTTTTGGTTCCCACCAACTAAAAATGAAGGCTATAATTTCTGATAATCGTTTCCATTCCAAAAATAAAATTGAGCATCTATGCTTTCTTTTATTCCATCTTTTTCTAATGTATATATAGTTTCTTTCATCAAAATATCATGCACGCCTTCCGTTTTGGAATCCAAAATTTCGAAGGTATGGGTCGATTCTATGATCTCATCCCAAGTATAATCTTTGGGCAATAATTCTTCTAAATCTTCCTTTATTTCAATCATGAAATCAGGATTGTCTATTTCTTCTGCCAAACTAAAATTCATGTAACCATGAAAAATGGAAGATTCTAATGAGGAAAAAATTTGATCTTTTTTTATCAAAAATAATGTCAACGTTTCTTCTGAAGTTTGAGAAGCAAAATGATAGGAAGGTTGAATCACAATAAAACCAAAGAGGTCTTCTCCAAGAGGATACTCAATAGGCATAATAAGTGGTTCGCTATAACGTTGAGTACCTCCACCATAATACATATGGGCTTCTTCTAAAGGAGGCTTTGCAATAACTTCGACAGGATTTTTGCTGATATCCAATAAATAAAACTCAGTGAGATGGCCATAGGAAAATTCTTCACATTCGTAATGCGCCGCAACTAAAGCATAATGACCATCTTTAAACATTGGCACCACTTTTACACCCGATATTTGTACAGGAGGAGTTTCAAGAAAGAGTTTCACATATTCTTTTTTTTCTACGGAAGAAAAATAATCTGGTCGAATAATCTCAATGATTTTATCCGAATTAAATTCCGCTTTTTCTTCCTGTGCTTGAAGAGAAAAACTTAAAAATAATAAACAAAAAAGAAGGTACTTCATTGAGGGTAGTTATTGTTGATTAAAATATTGTGTCAATTGTTCACGATGGTTTTTATCTTGCGCATGTTTTTCCCAATACCTCAAAACGTCAATAATTTCTTGGTCTTCTTTGTCAAAATATTGGTAGACAACCGCCGCTTGTATTTGATGATATTCCTCAAAGCCATATTCTAATTTTTCATTGTTAAAATAAAAATTTTCACTGCCATCCAAATTGTTCTTTATAAACAATGCCCCATCTAAAAGTGGCGAACGATTTTCTAGTCCTTTGCCAAAGGCAATCGCTTTGACAAAGTTTTTATGTTTAGCCGAATCTTTCATATAATTGCTGGTCCAATATCTAAAGACATCTAAACCATCAATTGGATCACCTTTAGCTAATTCTAAAAACAGCCGCTCAAAGGTTTTAGAAACCTGCGGATTATTGGGGATCATACTTAATGAACGTAGCGAGGGCATCATGGCTTCATATCTAAAATGATCAATTTTTGAATCAATAGCAGCTACAATTTCATCGGTTTGTATACCATCATATGCCAAACGACATAAGATACGAATGGCCTTATATTGCGTCCAATCATAAACGCCAAAACCAATCTCATAAAGTAAAGGAATATGTTTTTCTTTATAATGAAAAAGAATTTCAAAGATAGAATCTTGACACATTTCCATCCATCCACTAAGTATACTAATCTTAGCACTGATTGGGTGAAGTTCTTTAGGTTGTGTCGGATTATTATGGAAATATTGGCAAAGGTTTTTCGCTTCTTCCGCAGGAATTTCTAAGCTTACCTTTTTCGCGGTTGCGGTAAATTGCTCAAAATCTTCATAGGCTGTGGCTACTTCAATAATTTTTTCTTCGAGTATGTGATGTTCCATCTTTATGCTGAAGTTGGTTTGTTTTTTTCAATCATGTTTCTTATTATATACTAATTGATTCGAAAACGAATTAAACATGAATAGAAATGACTTTAGTGAATAATGACATAACCATTCAAAACTAAGATTAATTCCGTAGTTATCCAAAACGCCATCTTTTACCCATTTTCTGGAATTGTTTATTGGTCATAAGTCTAGATTTATGCGAATTAAAATTATTTCTAGTGAATACATCAAGGAAGAAACCAATTATTTTTGTTATTTTTAATGCAAACTTTAGTTGAATTATTTCAAATAAACATTTATTGCTTTGCAAACATATGCCGACGTTTTAAATTTTGCTATCCCATTTTTTATTGTTCTAATCGTCATTGAAATGTTGGTCGGACGATGGAGAGGGATAGAAGTGAATCGACCATTCGATACGATTAGTAGTTTAAGCTCTGGAATGACAAATACCATACGTGATGTATTGGGACTTACCGTAGTCATTCTTAGTTATAGTTGGATGGTGGATCATTTTGCGGTTTTTGATATAAAATCTTCCGTTGCACTTTATATTCTAGCATTTATCGGAAAGGATTTTGTGGGGTATTGGTCACATCGTTTTGAGCATGTCATCAATGTATTTTGGAATCGTCACTTAGTTCATCACAGTAGTGAAGAGTTTAATTTAGCTTGCGCCTTGCGCCAATCGGTTTCCAATATTTTTGGCATCTTCTTTTTTCTTTATATTCCAATGGCCATTATTGGTATTCCGAAAGAAGTGGTTATGGTAGTTGCTCCTTTACATTTATTTGCGCAATTTTGGTATCACACCCGTTTGATTGATAAAATGGGTTTCCTAGAACATATCATTGTGACGCCTTCTCATCACCGAGTGCATCATGCGATCAATCCAGAATATATCGACAAAAATTTTAGTCAAATCTTTATTGTTTGGGATAAATGGTTTGGTACCTTTCAAGAAGAAATTCCAGAGAAACCACCAGTTTATGGAATCACTAAAGGAGTACACACTTGGAATCCCATTCTTATCAACTATGTACATCTTTGGGCTTTAGCTAAGGATGCTTGGAGAACCAAAAATATTTGGGATAAAGTAAGAATTTGGTTTATGCCCACAGGCTGGCGTCCAGAAGATGTGAAGCTAGCTTTTCCAAATAAGAAAAAAGATCCTTATAGTCAGATTAAATACGAAACAGAAGGGAGTCTTGCCTTAAAAATATGGTCTTTTCTACAACTGATGCTCAACAATATATTGATGTTGTTTCTGTTTAATCAAATCGCAAATTACACGTTCTTAGAAGTTATTGCCTATGGTGCTTTTCTTTTCCTTTCTGTTTTTGCCTATACTTCCTTAATGGACGGAAGAAAGATTAATTTAGTAGCAGAAGGATTTAAAGTCCTGTTGGGAATTGCACTAATTTATACTTTTAATGGTTGGTATGGTATTGATGAATACTTAAGTAATGGTACTTTAATTATTGGGATTTATATGGCCATTTCTTTTATCGCTGCCTTATATTTTACCTTTGTTGATCGAGCGGTAGAAGTTCCTTTAGAATTAGATTTGGAATTGCAAAAATATAGAGCAAAGTAAGATAATGCATTTATAATAATTAACTAAAGTCTATCATCATTCCCATTAGGGTTTCTTCATAAAAAAGGCCACCTTCAAAAGAAGCTCTAGCACGCGTACCTTCAATCTCAAAACCTAATTTCTTATATAAATGAACCGCATTTTCATTTTGGGTTAACACAGATAAATCGATCTTTCGAATGATTTTTCCTTTTTTTGCCCATCGAATCATCCCGTGCATTAATTGAAACCCAACTCCTTTATTCCAATGCTTTTTTTGTACGGAAATACCTATGGTAGCAATATGTTTTAATCGTTTTTTAGGACTTGAAAATACATTGATTATGCCTGCAATTTCACCATTGATTAATCCCATCAACATCAATTGATTTGGAGCATCTAAATGGCTCTTAATGAACTTAGCTTCCTCTTCTACGGTCTTATTCATTTCCTCTCCACTAAAGGTTAAATTAGCCGTTTCATCGGCTACCATTTTCATGAAAGAAAGCGCGGCTTCTGCATCTTCGATTTGAGCTTCTCTTAAAATTAAAGTCTCTTTGTTTTTTAATTGTACTTGTTCCATTGTTATTTTTTTGTAGCAATGGCTATCCAATAATAAGATAATTCTATCCATTGCAGTTCATGGATATAAGGTTCAAATAAGGAGAGAAGTTCCGTTTTTGTTGGATAATTTTTGACGACTTCATATTTTTCTCCAGAACTTAAAACACGCTGTTGAAAGGTATTATTATTTTCATTTTTTCGAAAAAGGGGCGTACTGTTTCCTTCTACAAATTGATTATCAATGAACATCAACTGTCCTCCTGACTTTATTTGATTAAAAAGAATAGAAACAAAAGAATCTAAATCTTCTCTTAAAATATGAGAATAGATAAATCCACCAAAAAGGGCATCGTAAGGTATTGACTTTGGAATTAAATCATTCAAGTCAATTTGCTCGAAGGAAACAGGGGTGTTATAGGTTCTACTCTTTGCAATATCAAGTACGGCAGGATTGATATCTGTAGCCAAAATAGATTGTGCGCTTTGGGCTATAAACTGTGTCCAATAACCCGTACCACATGCAATTTCTAATACCCTTTGTTTGTTAAATTGAGTGATTAATCGCTTTTTAATTTTTTCAAGATCTACTTGTCTTTCTGGTTTGTTATAAACCAAATCATATTCTTTTGCTCGTAGATTATAATATTCAATTTGATTTTTTTTCATTAGCTTCTAACATGTTTAAAGCTGCTTTAGCAATTCCACTGTTTGGAAATTCTTGCAAGGTTCTACGGTAATAAGCTAAACAGTTTTTTTGATCTCCTAATTGTCCATAGCAAAAGGCAATATTAACCAAAGCCATTTCTGAATATGAAATTTTGGTAGAACTCAGTATGGTTAAATAACGGTATTGATCGATCCAAGGATACTTTTTGAAGAAAGAATAACTTTGTTGAAATTCTGGAATCGCAGATTTGTATTTTTCTTGCCTTACCTTGATCATTCCAATCCGATGTGCTTTGGTTAGGGCATTGCGCAAGAAGAAAGATAATGCTAGATAAGTCAACGCTCCATAAAGGACCCCTCGTTCTGGATTAATTAAATACCAAGCCCAAATAATAAGACCCATTACTGCGAATTGAGGTAATATAGAAAGCCAGGCGATTTGTTTGATTATAGGAATTTCTGAACTCATAATATCCATTGTTGAAAAACGGGTTTAGCAATATTGTGCATTTGTTGTTGTCCTGCTTCATTCGGATGAATTCCATCTTCCAAAAAGAATTGGACCGGCATGTGGGTTGAAAAATCAATATAAGTGGTCTCGTCTCGAATAGCAAATTTTCTTAAGACCTTTTGAAAATGTTCGATACGATCAGCCAAAGCTTTCGAGGTCAAAAATTGATTTTCTATAAGAGAAGGATCTGCATAATAATAAGGAGGAGGGATGCCTAAACAATATTTGATATCATAATGCCTAGCTTGACGAGTCATTGTTTTTAAATTACCTAAAATAATTTCATCTTCTATATCAAAATAAAGATCATTGGTGCCGCCCATGATAAACACATGTGTCCAGTTTTCTTTTTGTATTAAATGATAAAAACGAGAAAGTATTCCTCCAGTGGTATCTCCTGAAATTCCTTCATTTACGATCTGTACACTCAATGTTTTTGCCAATAAATTAGTCCAGCGTAAAGGAAGGTCAAGGCCATAACCATCGGTTAAACTATCTCCAATACAAAGGATTTTTATGGGAGATTGAGCATTAGAATTTGGCTCCATAATGTCGCATTGTTTTCCAAATTTTAGCAAAAGATATATTTAGTGATTTTTCTTCAATGAGTATATTGGACACGAAAACTAGACCGATGTTTGACTCAGGTAAATATCTAATATAAGTAAAAATACCTGGATCGCCTCCCGTATGACCAATTTTCCCCGTAGGTGAAATATCCCAAAAAATGCCTACACGTTCTCGCTCTTGCTCATGCAAAACAGTAAACATTTTTTCGAAGGATTCAGCAGTCATAAAAGAAGAATTTCCTTTTTTACCTTGAATCATTGCACGTAAATAAATGCTTAAATCATTTGCATTAGCGAGCAGTCCTCCATCAGGATAGGTAACCAAAGTATATTTAGGTAATGGTTTGTTATGATCTAAATACAACATCGCATGGGCTTCATAATCAATGTCCTCAAATGTCCATCCCGAAGCTTTTAGATTTAAAGGATCAAGCACATGTTTTTGTGTATAATCTGCAAAAGATAAACCAGTAATATGCTCCACCATTAAAGCAGCTAATGCCGAACCAATATTGCTATATTCATAATGACTACCTACAGGATGAGTATTCCAGTTTTTCTTCTTAAATCGCTTACCACCTTTTACTAAATAGTCTTCTAAAAAGGAATGAAGTGCCGGTGGTTTCGTTTTATAAGATTGCATAAATTTCTTATAATCTTTGGAAAAATTTGCTAAATCTTGATCTTCTCGGTCAACAAAAACATAAGCATGTTTGCTGTACATTTTACTATCCGAAATACCAGAAGTATGGCTGACTAGATGCCGTACTAAAATTTGTTGATCTGGAAATTGAGGATGTATTACTTTAAAGTTTAGATGTTGATTTATCGGATCATCTAACTTAATTTTACCCGCTTCCATCAATTGGGTAATCGCAACGGCAATAAAAGTTTTGCTTACAGAGCCAATGTTTAAAATGGTATGTTTAGTAAAAGGCTTTTGCTCTTTTATATTTGCAAAGCCAAAACTTTCTTGATACAAAATATCAGTTTCATTAACAATAGCTACAGAAAATCCAGGAAATTTACTTTCTTGAAAAAGTCCTTCAATTTTCCGATTTAAAGTATCTGCATAATTTTGTGCGTTTACGTTAAAAAAACAAAAGTAAAAAAGAGTAAGCAACATAGGTTTGATAAATGGCATAGAATCCAATTTAATTTTTAGTCAAAAAAATAATAATTCTAGACTCCAACTTTACTTCTTTTCTGCAATGACCTCCACCATCATTGGACAATTTAAAGTGGCTCCAGGAATACTTTCCAATGTTTCAATATCATCTAATGCTTGCTTTACTTCTTCTGTTGTCAAATAGTTATATTCCACTAAACGAGGAAAATAACTATGGTAAAAGGATTTTGGCCAATGCCAACTCATGTCTTTAGGTGTAGCTAATTTTATAATGGGACGCACATGCGTAACAGTCATTCCTAGGTCGGTAAGCATACTGGGTAGAAAACGTCCGATGTCAATTTCATTTGGTGAATCTTTAAAGCTTTTCAAGGCAGCACCAATGGCTTTAGCTAGACCTTCCATTTGAGGTTCTGTTTGGTGAGTTGACCAATTATAATATTCATGGATGACCATTTTACCATTGGGTTTTAAGGCATCAAAGACTTTCGATAAGGTCTTTTTGGGATCACTTAGCCAAGCTAATGCCCAGCGACAATACATGCCATCTAAACTATTTGGAGTCAATTTCATATCATCAAAATTGCTTAACATGGTTTCAATGTTAAGTTGATGTGTTTGGGCAATTTGATTTAAGAAATCAATATAATGTTTCGATTGATCAACCGCAATAACTTTTCCTTTTGCTCCTGTGATATAAGCTAATTCTTTCGAACAAAAACCAGGGCCAGACCCTAAATCTAAAAGGGTTTGTCCTTCAGAAAATTGAGCAGTTTCCCAACTTCTTGTCGTTTCTGATGCCCAAACTTGATGCTGCAAACCTAAACGGTGTAATTCTTTGTGATCAGTTCCTAAAATATACGCGTTGTCTTCTTTCATTACTTTAGTCTTAAATGGGATTTTCGCAAAGTGGAAGATAATTGATTCTACTCTTTATTAAAACTAATTTCGCTTAAATTAATTGAATATTCAATTCTCGGTTGATTGTCAATGTCCCAAATTTCCATTTTTATTTCTGGGTCTTTAGCCTCCCAGTTAATGGTAATCATTCCAAAGTGATTTTCCATAATCGCCCCAGCAATTCGATTTTTGTTGGGCGTGTGAAATTTCCAAGTAGAAGAAAGTCCGCTAGCAGTTACGTCATAAATAGGGTAGAGCTTAGGAGATTCGAGTTTAGAAATTTCAGCATAGTGGACATCACCCGTAATAAAAAGTACGCCATTTGCTTTGGTAGTTTGAATCAAGTCTAAAAAGCGTTTTTGTTCGTGCGGGAAATTTGCCCAAGCTTCATAACCATTAAACTCAATACCGAATTGTGAACCAGAGCCAATAATTCGAACGTCCGCCGGTTTCTCTAGTTCTTTTGCTAACCATTCCCATTGTGCCTCTCCTAGAAAAGTAGGCTCAGTAGAAGTATGTGGCGCATAATCTAAATTATAAAAGTAACGCTTATCTTCTTTAAATTCTCCCGTATTCTTTTTCAAGGGATCTCGAAAGGTACGATTGTCTAATAAAATAATTTGTAGGATTTTCCCATTGGTTTCATAATAATAAGACGTATAAATACCTTCATGCTTCCTGCGATCTGACTTTTTAGGTTCATCAAAAAACTTTAAGAAAATCTCTTTAGATTCTGCTTTCATAGGGTATTCCTTGCCCGCGTCATTTTTACCATAATCATGATCATCCCAAGTGGCAAGAATAGGGACATTTCTTTTTAAGTTTTTATAAGTGGGTTTTTTACCCAATTTTCTATATTTGCGTTTAAGAATATTCATGTTTTCAGTATCGCCATAAATATTATCACCTAAAAAAATAAACAAATCGGGTTGATGTTTTACCACGACATCAAAAATGGGTAATGGATGATTTTGTTTACCACAAGAACCAAAGGCAATGGTAGATACCGATTGTTGACCATACCCAAGATAAGGGAGCGATATAAAAAGGAAAGCAAAATAGATTGATCGGATGTTCATGTTTAGTAAGATTCAAAATGTCTTAAAAAGGTCATTTTTATTTGAAAGTGAAAAGATCAAAAATATAATTTAACTTTCCTAGTTTTAGAAGTAGAGTTTAAATTAAAATGTAAATAAAAGTTAAGTTATGAAGTCATTTTTGTTCTATATCGCAGTAATGGCGATGAGTGTTTCAGCTTGTGATAAAGCGAATCAAACCCAGTTTGGAATTTTTAAAGTCTTGGATGATGCCACAACCATTGAAATGGACGGTGTTATTAAATCCAAAACACTCAAAAATTTTAATGATTTAATTGATCGTTATCCGAATATTAATTTGATCAACATTGTAAATTGTGATGGTTCAGCAGATGATGAAATTAATTTGCAAGTTGCCCAATTGGTTTATGATATGGGGATCAATACCCATTTAAATGATAATGGACTTATTGCTTCAGGTGGAGTAGATTTTTTCTTAGCGGGTGTAAAAAGAACAAGAGGAACAAACACGATGATTGGAGTACATTCTTGGAGTGATGGTTCGAGTGAGGCCAATGAATTTCCTGTAGGACATGCCAATCATCTTCCTTATATTAATTTCTATGTGGCGATTGGATTTAGTCAACAAGCCGCAGAAGATTTTTATTATTTTACCATTAATGCAGCTCCTGCAAGTGATATTCACTATATGACAGAAGCAGAAATAGATCAGTATAATATTCTAAATCCTTAATTTTTTGTTAATTGAATGACTAATTATCTTTTGTTAATTGCCATGTGATATGAAGGCTCGTATATTTGAAATACAAAGTCAATATCCTTCATTTAATTAAAAGAACAATGGAACAAATCACTCAATTTAATACCATCTTATTGATTACGACTATCCGATATTTTGTAATGGCTGGAGGGGCGTTTTTAATTTTTTATTTTTTATTTCCAAAACAATTTTCAAGAAATAAGATTCAATCTCGTTGGGCGAAAAATAAAGATTTCATTCGGGAAATTTTGCATTCGATGCAAACCTCAATTATTATTGCAATCGTTGGATTGGTATTTTTATTTACGGATATTCGGCCCTACACTTTAGTATACGATCAATTAGAAACCTTTCCTATTTGGTGGGTTCCCGTTAGTGTGATTTTGGCCTTAATCATTCACGATACTTATTTTTATTGGATGCATCGATTTCTGCATCACCCGCGTTGGTATAAGAAAATTCATTTAGTACATCACCAATCCATTAATCCTTCTCCTTGGGCTTCTTATTCTTTTCATTTTATTGAAGGGGTTACAGAAGCTATGATTTTGCCCGTGATTTTATTTATATTACCTATGCACCCAATGGCCATTGGATTATTTGGATTGTCAGCTTTTGTGATCAATGTTTATGGTCATTTGGGCTTTGAAATTGCTCCAAAATGGCTTAGACACAGCTTTCTTTTTGAAATACTAAATACTTCGGTGTATCACAATTTACATCATGAAAAATTTAAAGGAAATTATGGTTTATACTTTCGAGTTTGGGATCGATTAATGAAAACGGAGCATCCTGATTATGTAAAAACCTATGATGCAATTCAAGCAAGAAGATTTGGAGAAAAGAATATGAAATTATCAGGAGGTACAATAAGTGTAGAATAAGAATGTGGCTTTTATTTTATTTTTGAAAAAAACGAAAAGGTTCAATGGGCTTGCATACCAATCATTCCCATTG
>JAHDCJ010000108.1 GCA_020629935.1 Saprospiraceae bacterium
CAATCTAAATCTAAAATAGGATATCCAACAATTTGTCCTGGACCATGATAAGTAATATCTCCTCCTCGGTTTATTTTATAAAAGGTGGCTGATTTTTCCTCTAGTTCTTTTTCATTCAATAAAAGATGGTCGAGTGAACCACTGCGTCCTAAAGTATAGACATGAGGGTGTTCGCAGAACAAGAAATGATGTGGTATTTTATGTTTAGGACCATGCAGTATATTTCGATTAGCAATTTTAATATTTACTGTTTTCTTCAATAAATCCTGCTGAAGATCCCAAGCTTTTTGATAACTAATTTTACCTAAATCATCAAATCGAACTTGATTTTGTTTTCCAACCTTTTTGAATGTGCTTAAATCCACGTGTTAGATTTCTACTTTACCTAGCTCGCTTTTCAAATAATTAATAACTTCTACTTCTACGGCATCAATCTTAGGTTGTCGTTCAGATAAATACCAAGAGATCCAATCACCCAAATGTACGAGGTACATGGCGCGTTCAAATTTATTATTTCCTTTAGAGTGAATTTCAATAAAGGTATTGGTATACTGATTGATGATTTCTTTATTGATGTCCATACGCAATTGATTTCGACTAAAATCCACTTTATTACGTAATAAAAGTACAGCTAAGTCTTTATTATGTGTTCTCCATCCCACCAATTCGTTGTGATTCATTTCTGGGATCACATGATGCCAACAAAGCATTTTACTATTTTCATTGATTTGTTGACGAAGTCGAATTGCTACGGATTCAATAGCATCCTCACAATAAATTATAGGCATTTTTCCTTCCAAAAAGCTAGCAATATGATCTGCTCTGTTTTTGATGTCTTCCATTTCAGCGTCAAGTAAATTGGCGGCCGCATCAATTTCTTTACTCAATTTATCACTAATGAGTCCCAGCTTGGTCAAAATAAATATTTGTTGAACAATGGAATATCCCAAACAGGCTCTTGGAGAAGGTTTATTGGCAGGTACCTGTACATAATCAAAGCCATTGGCGATGGCACGATCAATAAGTTTTCCACCAGAAGCGATACAAACAATCTTTGCGCCCGTTTTTAAAGCTTGATCAAAAGCCATCAACGTTTCTTCTGTATTTCCGGAATAAGAAGAAAAAATGATCAATGAATTTTCATTAGTATATCCAGGCAATTGATAGCCTTTACTTACTAAAAAAGGAATCTTTCGTTCTTCGCTTGTTAGTTCAGATACAAAATTGCCACCTATTCCTGAGCCGCCTAAACCACATACTAGCACATGATGAATTGGATGAGCATGAGGGCTTACCTTTATACCTTGTCCAATAGAAAGTGCTTCTCTTAACTGATCTGGAAATTCCTGAATTAATTGATCCATCATAATCTGATATATTTTTATTTTTTTTGATAAATATTAGACCCATTTAAACATTATGAATACCGTTTTAAATAGATCATCAGCATGCTTTAATAAAAATTAAGAACATCCCTTTTCCCTTTAGTTATTCTTATTTAATTTAAAAAGCAAACAAAGATAATAAAACATGGGAAAATCCCACACTTTAGGAAAATGGGGTGAACAAATGGCGGCTTATTTTTTATTAAAAAAAGGCTATACGATCATCGATTATAACTTTAAATCTTCTTTTGCAGAGATCGATCTCATTGTATGGAAAAATCCACAACTCGTTTTTGTAGAAGTCAAAACTTTAAATAAGAATAATTTGGGATATCCTGAAGATCAAGTGAATTTCAAAAAGGAACAAAAAATAATTACTTTAGCATCTGATTTTATCGATACTTTCGGACATACAGGAGAAATTAGGTTTGACATTTTGTCGATTACGATAAAACCCAAGCGAACTATCCTTCATTTTGAAGATGCTTTCTTCCCTATTTGGTAAAAAAAACCTTAGGTTTTGTTCGATTTAGAAGAAATTGAAGATAATTTCTTCCATTTCTTTATTATTTCTAGATAAAATCTGTTTATAAATTTACTCTTTGCAAAAATAATATTATCTTTGCAGCCGGATATTTCGAAAAGAAAAATTAATAGAAATCATGAAAAAAGGAATCCATCCAGAAAATTATAGAATTGTAGTATTCAAAGATATTTCAAGCGGAGAAGAATATTTGACTAAATCTACTATGCCAACTAAAGATACCATTGAATGGTCTGATGGCAATGAATACCCATTAATCAAAGTAGAAATTTCTTCAAGTTCACACCCATTTTATACGGGTAAAATGCAATTTGTTGATACTGCAGGACGAATTGATAAATTCAATAAGAAATTTGCAAAATTTGCAGAAAAGATGCCTGACACTCGAGATGAGGAGTCTGCTAAATAATTTTTTGCATTTTTCAGAAAATAAAAAATATAAAAGCTCTGTCTAAAAGCAGAGCTTTTATATTTTTGTGCTATGGAGAACATTATACTATTCGACGACAACACCTATAAGCAGTTATACCCTCTTACGCTTACTCGTCCAATTTGTGAACTACGTGTTGGTATTTTACGCATCCGCGAAAAATGGGAACTTTGGTTCAACAATAAAGCATCCTTTCTAACCTCAGATTATCTCCAAGAAAAATACCCACTCCTTGTAAAAGACCGAAATTTAGTGATTAATGGAAGTGTACTTCCTAGCCCTTCTCTTTGTGAGGAAATTATAGAATTATCTGAAGGAGAAGCAATCATCGATGGAGAAACATTAATTGTAGCCAAATTTAGTAAGGAACAATTTGACCAATTAAAAAACAGACGGGCCTTAGGTGGTTTCAACCATTATCAAACGAAAGCCGATTTCATTAAAATCAATCAACTTTGGGACATTTTTAAAATGAATGGTGAAGCCATCGCTTCTGATTATGAAAAAATCACGCGCAACCGATTGTCTGAAGCGTTAAGTGAAACGAATCAGGTCTTAGGAAAAAACAACATTTTTGTAGAACCTGGAGCCCAAATTGAATGTGCGATTTTAAATGCGACCACTGGCCCTATTTACATTGGTAAAGATGCACAAATAATGGAAGGCTCAATTATTCGCGGTCCATTTGCTATCTGTGAAGGTGGAGTAACTAAAATGGGAGCTAAAATTTACGGCCCAACTACGGTAGGTCCATACTCAAAAGTAGGTGGTGAAATTAATAACTGCGTCATCACCGGATATTCTAATAAAGGCCACGATGGATTCCTAGGAAATTCGGTGTTAGGCGAATGGTGCAATATTGGTGCAGATTCTAATAACTCGAACCTTAAAAACAATTATGCAGAAGTTCGATTGTGGAATTATAGTGATGAAAGTTTTACCCCCACAGGACTTCAATTTTGCGGTTTAATCATGGGAGACCATTCTAAATGTGGTATTAATACCATGTTTAATACGGGTACGGTAATTGGAGTATCCTCCAATGTCTTTGGTGCGGGCTTTCCTAGAAATTTTATCCCATCCTTTACTTGGGGTGGCCCAGGAGGAATGTCTACCTATCGAATTCCTAAAGTATTTGAAGTGGCAGAAAGAGTAATGGAAAGAAGAAACAAAGTACTTGATGATACCGAGAAAAGGCTTTTAGAAAATGTATCAAGAATCACTTCTGTTTATCGAAAATGGGAATAGTTTATTAAATTCATATTATGAAAATTCCTTTATGGAAAAAAATATGGAGCTATATCGCTGATGTGAGTATAGAAAAAACCGTCGGACAACATAATCCTTTTTTGGAAGTGATTTATAGCAAAGGCCGTTTTCAATTAGCCACTGCCAATGCAATTTACTCTCATGAGGATTTGTATACCAACTACTTTCATTGTTTTAAAAACATAAAAATAAATCAACGAAAAGAGATTGAAGAGGTTTTGATTCTTGGCCTTGGATTAGGCAGCATTCCTTATATGCTTGAAAAAAACTTCCATTGCAGTTTTAATTATACTGCAGTAGAATTTGATGAAGAAGTCATTTACCTTGCGAATAAATATAGCTTGAGCAAAACCAAATCGAGTATTGAATATATTTGCGCAGATGCCCTCCTTTATGTGATGCAATGCGAACAAAAATTTGATCTCATTTGTGTAGATATTTTCATGGATGACGTCATTCCCCAAGCATTCCAAGAAGTCGATTTTCTACATAATATTAAAGAACTCTTAAGTCCTAATGGTTTAGTATTATATAATTGTTTGGGATATTCAGAAGAAGATAAAAAATCAGCCGATGATTTTTTCCAACATCAGTTTAAACAAGTTTTTAGTCATGGGGAGATGATGCCTGTTAGTAAAAACAGAATGTTGATCAATCGCTCTGTTATATAATTAATACTTTTTGTAAAAAACGTAGCTTTATAGGGAACTCTATTGCTCATTTATCGTTTAATCAAGGTACTTATTAATTTAGAAATTACGTCATGGAAATTGCACCGAAAGACCTTATTGAGAAACTTGAATTTGATAAGATTTTAGAAATATTAATTGAGAAGTGTTATGGAGAAGCAGGAAAGGAGAAAATGCAAAATCCTTTTTTTCATACTAAAAAATTAATGCTTGATCGCATCTTGGCTGAAGTTATTGAAGCCAAAATTGCATCAGATGAAGGTCACCCTATTCCGATCGGTTTCTATCCTAATTTAAAAGAAGAATTTCATTTCCTTTCCATTCATGGATCGGTACTTAGTGAAGAACAGTTTTTTAAATTTGCCCAATCTTTACGTGTAGTTTATCGCTTATATCAATTTTTCAAAACGGATAAGCAAGAAGCTTATCCTCATCTTTATGATATTCTAAAAGCTTATGTTTTCCAAGATGACCTTTTGCATAAAATCAATAAAATTGTAGATGAAGAAGGAAAAATAAAATCGGATGCTTCTATTGAATTGATGCGCATTCGCAAACTCCAAATTTCTAAACGAAAGGAATTAGATCGGGTGTTCCGCACATTGCTTAATCAATATAAGCAAAAAGGCATGCTTAAAGACATGGAAGAAGCGTTTAGAAATGGTCGTAGAGTATTAGCCGTTCCTGCTGAAAATAAACGCCAGATTCGAGGAATTATCCATGATGAATCGGCTACGGGGAAAACCGTTTTTATAGAACCCGATGGCGTCATCACAATCAATAACGACATCTTTAATTTGTTTAATGATGAAAAACGAGAAATCTATAATATCTTAAGAGATTTGAGTGAGTACTTACGCCCTCATTTAGATCATCTTAAAATATATCAGACTTTATTAGTTCGTTTTGATATAATTCAAGCCAAATCAAGGCTTGCCAAAGAATTAAATGCTATTGTCCCAGAGTTAAAAGATGAACCTTTTATTGGAATACGAACAGGCTATCATCCTTTGTTGTTTTTAAAAAATAAAAAAGAAGAAAAACCCATCGTTCCTTTTAATTTGGAACTTAGAAACCAAAATCGAATCTTAATTTTAAGTGGGCCAAATGCGGGAGGAAAATCTATTTGTTTGAAATCCTTAGGTTTATTGCAATTAATGCTGCAGAGTGGAATACCCGTTCCTGTAGAAGAAGGTAGTGTCATGGGATTATTTGAAAAAATATTTCTCGATATGGGCGATCAACAATCGCTTGAAGATGAATTGAGTACCTATAGCTCTCGTCTAAAAAATATGCGCCATTTCCTCGCTAATTCAGATAAAAACACCCTAGTACTTATTGATGAATTTGGAAGTGGAACCGATCCTAAAATTGGTGGAGCCATTGCAGAAGCCATTTTAAGCCAACTGAATAAAATTAAAGTCTTTGGCTTAATTACTACGCATTATTCTAACCTCAAAATGTTTGCTTATAAACGTAAAGGAATTGTAAATGGGTCGATGACTTTTGATAAAGAAACGCTCTCCCCTACTTATGCACTTAATGTAGGAAAACCTGGTAGTTCATATGCTTATGAAATTGCGGAAAAAACAGGGCTTCCAAAAGAAATTATAAACTATGCTAAACATAAAACAGGAGAGAATGCCAAAGCGGTAGATCAACTCTTAGTTGATCTACAATCTGAAAAGAAAGATTTAACTGACAAACTCGCTCACTTACAATCAAAACAGGATAAGCTTGAACGTTTGATAAAAGCTTATGAAGAAATGAGTGCGGATTTAGATATTCGAAGAAAAAAACTTCGCTTAGACATCAAAGAACATAATCTGCAAGATCAGACAAGGGCTAATAAACAATTAGAAAAGCTTATTCGAGAAATAAAAGAAGAAAAGAATCTAGACAAGGCGAAAAAACTTTTAGAAAAGACTAAAGTCAATCGAAAAACTTTGCATAGCGAAATTAAAGACCTCGATGAAAATATTTATAAAAAAGAAGAAAAGAAACTAGGCAAAACAGGCCCCATTGAAGCTGGAGATTATGTTCGATTACGATCTGGTGGAGAAATTGCTGTGGTAGAATCCGTAAGAAAAAATAATGCAATCATAACGGTCAACAACTTAAAAATGACGGTAAAAGTTAGAGATCTAGTTCATGCCAACGAACCCGTCACCGCTCCTGTAAAAGGAAAAATCGAAATGGATACCGTAGCTAAAACAGCGAACTTTGTTAATAAATTGGATGTTCGTGGAATGCGAAGAGAAGAAGCGATTAAAATGGTGGAAGTCTTTGTTGATGAAGCATTGATGGCGAATGGAAGCTACCTTGAAATTATTCATGGAAAAGGAGATGGTATTTTGCGAAAAGCTGTCAAACAAAAACTAAGGGAGTACCCTCAAATCATTGCTGTTCGACATGGAGAACAAGAACGAGGAGGTGATGGAATTACCCTTGTAGATTTGTAGTTTCTATTTTACCAAATGAAATAAATTCAAAAGTTAAACCTATTTATTTAGAATTAATCTAATTAAATATTTCTTATATTTGGGATAGTTATAAAACCAAAATAGCCTTATTTTTATTTCACCTTTAAAAGAAGTTATTTAATAAGTATTATCCACCTACATTCTTATTAAACTACTTCATTTCGGTGGTTCTAAAAAACATCTATTATGAAATTAAAAAGAATTGTAGTTTGGTTTCGGCAAGATTTAAGGCTTCATGACAACGAGGCATTACATTACGCATTAGAGCGTTGTGATGAAATAGTTCCTGTTTATGTTTTTGATGAACGTCAGTTTTTCGACAAGACATCCTTCGGTTTTTCAAAGACCGATAAATATCGTACACAGTTTATTATTGAATCGGTTTTAGATTTAAAAAAATCCCTACAAGCGATTGGTAGCAACCTCATTATTCGAATTGGGAAACCAGAAGATGAAATTTATGAGATTGCCAAAGAGGTCCAAGCCAGTTGGGTTTACTGTAATAGAGAACGCACACAAGAAGAAGTGGAAGTTCAAAACAAATTGGAAAAAAACCTTTGGAGTATAGGCATGGAGATAAATTATTTTAGAGGAAAAATGTTATTCTATACGCAAGATTTACCTTTCCCTGTTTCCCATACTCCAGATACTTTTTCTAGTTTCAAAAAAGAAGTAGAGCGAATTGTGCCTATTCGAAAACCTTTTGACACTCCGACTTCTATTGCTCCAATTTCTATTTCAATAGACGAAGGTCAATGCCCAAAGATTAGCTATTTCAAATTACCAGAGCCTCAGGTTGATGATCGAAGTGTATATCATTTTAAAGGAGGAGAAACCGAAGCACTCGCTCGATTGAAGGAATTTATTTGGGAAGATGAAGCTATAAAAACCTATGAAGACACACGTAATGGACTTATAGGAACTAACTATTCTTCCAAATTATCGCCTTGGCTTGCACAAGGTTGCCTTTCCCCTAAAACCATTTTCTACGAAGTAAAGGCATATGAAACAGAACGCATAAAAAACAAATCTACCTATAAATTAATTTACGAATTATATTGGCGAGATTTCTTTCGATTAATGGCCAAAAAACATGGGAATCTTGTTTTTCTTAAAGGAGGATATCATGACAAGAGCAATCCAAATTGGGAATCGGATTGGACACTTTTTAATATATGGAAAGATGGGCGCACTGGAATTCCTTTTATAGATGCCAATATGCGTGAACTCCAACAAACAGGATTTATGTCGAATAGAGGTCGGCAAAATGTAGCCAGTTTTTTGATCCACGATTTGAAAGTTAATTGGTTAATGGGAGCCGAATATTTTGAGTCTATGTTATTAGATTATGATCCAGCAAGTAATTATGGGAACTGGAATTATATTGCAGGCGTAGGATCTGATCCTCGACCTGATCGTCATTTTAATGTATTAACCCAAGCCAAAAAATACGATCCAGAGGGTGAGTATGTAAAACAATGGATTCCTGAGTTAAGTGATGTTCCACATCAAAAAATACATGATTTAGAAAGTTTGAGTGAAGAAGAACAAATACATGCGAATATTCGGTTAGGAGATGATTATCCTAAATCGATAATTAGCACAAAAAAGTGGAGTCATTAATCTAAATCAACACCAATACCTTTCTTTTTAAGCGTTTAAAAAGAATTAAGTATCAAAATCAGAAGATACTTTTTAGATAAACCTTTTATTCCTTTCATGAAATCCTTAACTTAATGAAAATTAAAGTCTATTGTTCATGAACAGCTCTCGCATACGGTTATTTTTGGCTTTTGCTATTATTGCCTATTCTATCGTAGTAACTATTAATTTTGGTATTCAACGAAGTTGGATCACTTTTGTTGCTGGTGTGTTATTGATCTGGCTTCATTTTGCTTACGGAACGGTTTGGTTAGCTTACAAAGCATTACGCAGTGGAGATGTGCCTAAAGCAGAAAATTGGTTAAGTGAGATAAAAAACCCTAAATGGCTACGGCCATCTCCTAAAGCCTATTATTATTTAACCCTTGGTTTGATTAATCTCCAACACAAAGATTTTCAATCTGGAGAAAAGCATTTACAATTAGCTTTAGATTTAGGTTTTCGCAATTCCAATGATCAAGCATTAACGTTATTGAATCTTGGGCATATTCATTTTGTGCAACGCAATTTTGAACTTGCCAACAGATATGTCAATCAGGGGAGTCAATTGGAAATGGATGAAGTTTTAGCTGAGAAGTATAAAGAAATTGGAGAGGCTTTGTTGAGTAAGTTGAATTAGGTTTCTTCTTTTTTTCTTGATAAAAAACGAAGCAAAAAAATCAAGACTTGCGCCTGTTTAGGTCGGTCCTTTTTTTCGGCGATCACCAAAAGGTGATTCGGTATGGTTAGAAATTGGGAGGAAAGTTCTACAGTTTTTTAAACATTTTATAATGTTTAATTTTAACCTCTGTAAAGGGTCTGCCCGTTTTTTTATATTTTAATTTTGTATAAAAAGGAATAGCAACTGCACGTGCGTTCATTACCATTTTTTTAAATCCTTCTTCTTTAGCTAAAATTTCAGAAGCTTCTACTAATCGTTTTCCAATCCCTTTTTTTTGCCAAGCCTCATCTACCGCTACTTGTCGCATTTGAATTTCTTCTTCATTTTTAGGAGATAAAACTAAGCAACCTACAAGATCAAAATTATTTGTATAACATGCGATATGGTAATCTGCATATTCGCTTTGAATATAATCTAAGGTAAATTCAAGGTCCAATGGTTTTCTTAAAATTTCATCCCTTAAACGTACCGTTTCATCATACGCAGGCGTATTACATTCAATTAAGGTACACCAAAAATTTTCCATTTCTTTGATTTTAATGATTCACTTCCCCTTGAGGAAAAGTATCTAGTGCTAATTGCATAGACTTACCAAAAGCTTTTTCGTCTATGGATAGATTTTCTTGTTGTGTCAAATAAGAGATTAAATGTTCACTTGGCATATTACCCGTTAGATCATCTTTTGCCATTGGACAACCTCCATAGCCTCGAATGGCTCCATCGAAACGTCGACAACCATTTTGGTAAGCCGCATGAACTTTTTCTTGCCAATTATGCGCTTGCGTATGTAAGTGGGCACCAAATTCTACATTAGGATAAGGGTCAATTAAATTAGAAAATAGGTATTCTATAGTTTGGGGATTTGCAATTCCAATAGTATCAGATAAGGCTAAAATTTTGACATCTAGGTCAACTAAGACATCCACCCATTTTTGTACAATTTCAACATTCCACTCATCTCCATAAGGATTACCAAAACCCATAGAGATATAAACCACCATTTTCTTATGATGTTGCACGCATAAATTTTGAATCTCCTTTAATCGATCTAGAGATTCTTCAATAGTAGCATTTGTATTTCTAAGTTGAAACGTTTCGGAAATAGAAAATGGATAACCTAAGTATTCAATTTCTGGAAATTGGCAAGCATCTACAGCGCCTCTTTTATTGGCCACAATAGAAAGTAACTTGGTAGAATTTGCATTTAATTCTAAGCCTTGTAGTACCTTTGCAGTATCCCGCATTTGAGGGATGGCTTTGGGAGAGACAAAACTACCGAAATCAATAGTATCGAAACCTACCTTAAGCAGCGAATTGATATATTCAATTTTCTTCTCTGTAGGAATAAACTCCTTGATGCCTTGCATGGCATCCCTTGGACATTCGATCAGTTTGGTCATTAAGTAAATTCAGTATGTTATGGCTCAAATATACAATCTTTTTCTGATTTTAATTAAAAAACAAACCTTATGAAAAGAGCACTTTGGACAATTTTTGGTTTTATCATTTTAGCATTAGGAGTTATTTCAATTGTCCTTCATAATTTGGTATATAGAGATTTGATCATCATGCATTGGATGAATCAATTTGGAGAGCTTATCTCTTTCATTATTAAATTGAGTATGATTATTTTAGGAATATTAATTATGCTTCTGAATAATACCAATTGGCAAGAAGAAGAGATATAAAAAAAAGAAGCACATCAAACAACGTTAACGTATGCTCAATGTGCTTAACTAGACAATCCTCTTAGCCAAAGATAACAACTTTTTGGGTAAAAATCTCGGATTTTATTTTTTTATTAAACAATTTCAAAATGTATATTCCTGAGGCAAGATTTTTAATATTTATTTCATGTTGATAATCAAGTATTTGCCCTTCTTTTACTACACGACCAAAGGAATCGAATAATTGAAAATTTGATGAAATTAAATTTTCATCTCCTTTAATATACAGGTTTTCATGCGCAGGATTTGGATAAATCACGACCTCGCTAAAGAAAATTTGGTCTACTGACGTAGGGCATATTGGATCAGGAACCGCAGGATTAGCAAACACTTCTATCCCTAATTGAAAAACCCCAGTAGAGGTACTCGCAATGGTCCAATTGGAAGGATCATTATTGTCCGAAAAAGGATCACATAAAACCAATGAATACCCTAAACCATCTGCTTCTAAAGGCCATATTCCATTAGACCCATCATTATAATCAACCAATTCAATTAATCGACCAACAGGATCAGCTAATCTTATTTCTTCTCCACTATTTCTCAAACTTCCGCTTGTCCATTGTAAAGGAGTAAAACCAAATGCACCAAAAAATGCCGCAGCATTTTTTGCAACGACTACATAATCTCCATCATTCACGACCATATTTGGAAAAACATAATCTACGCCTTCAGCAATTTGCATTCCTAAAATATTTCGATTTTGACCACTAATATTTCGAATTTCAATAAACTCAATATCATCCGTTAATGTATCTGGTGGGTTATACATAATTTCTGTAATCACAAAATTTTCTAAAGGCCCCTGGCTGTACCAAATGACTTCTAACACTACAGGAATAGTCATTGTATTCCCTATCAAATCTGTAACATTATTTATTGTTATTGGCACGACTATACCGTCTGGCAATGGACTAGAAAGATCAAGGGTAACCATCATTCCAGTTACATCTAATGTAGCTGTCCCCACAGATAATCCTTGATAATTTGAGGCTATTTCTGCTGAATTTGTTACTATTTCATTAAAAGTAATTTTTACTTGTGTAGATGAAAGTGCTTCCGCTGCAATTGGAATTGGTGGTGATAAATCTCCAGAAGGGCAACCACTTCCTGGATGACCTAACAATTCGATTCCTTCGACGATCACACCTGTTGGGGTAACATCAGCAATCCAATTGGAAGGATCATTATTATCCAATAAAGGATCACATAATACTAAACTTGCTCCACCTCCATCTGGTGAAACAGGCCCCGTAGGCCAAGGAGCAATAGTTTTATAATCTACTGAATCTACTAGGTTTCCATTATTATCATAAAGCACTAAATCTTCTCCATTATTACTCAATCCTCCTGAAAACCAAGCCATCGAAGGCAATCCAAAACTATTCGTAAAGGAGAGCGCATTTTCTGTTAGTAACAAATACTCTCCCGGATTAATTATTGTAGAAGAAAAAATAAATACAACTCCTTCTGTAAAAGTGTATCCATTTAAATCAATTGCCGTATTGCCTGCATTATAAAGTTCGATATACTCCAAGGTATCTGTACCAGGAATATTGTACATGATCTCTGTAATCACAATAGATTGGGCATTCAATTTAAATACAGAGAGCAATAGAAAAAAACCAAAGAATAAATGTTTCATGTTTATTTGTTTGTCCTAAATTACAAATTAAAAAGTAATTCAAAACAAAAATCTTGAGAAGGATCATAATTTAACTTTCAGTCTTTAGGTTAAATCTTTATCCATACGAATGAGCTGGTGGATACCCACCTTTTCTTCGATGTCTTTCGTTTTAACATATCCTAAACGAGCATAAAATGATTCAAGAAAATCATGCGGATGCAAATAAGCCAATTTAGCTTTTTTTGCAATCGCTATTTTTTCCAAATTTGAAACGATTATTTTTCCATATCCAAATCCTCTTTCTTCTTTTAATAATGCGATTCGAGATAGACATGCAGAATGATCCTCAATTAGCAGCCGGCCAGTTCCAATAGGTTGATTATTTTTCAAAAGAAGAATAGATACAGATTGACTTTCACTTGCATCCATATCTAAATGAGCTGGAATGCCTTGTTCCAAAGTAAAGACTTTGCGACGTATATAATGACAAGCATTTAAGTCTTTTACATTTTCAACTTGACGAATTTCAATCGCATCCATATCTAAAGCATATTTAATTCTTTATAGCCCGCAATGGCTTTTACAATGGTTTTATCTAAATCATTGCTTGGATTCCATTGTAATTCTTTTTGTAATTTTTCCCCAGAACAAACAAAAGCTGGTGTAGTCATTTGCTTATATTGTTTATAATCCAATTGATTTTTAAAAGGTAAAATAACAGAAGCTAAACCACTTAAATGAGATAAGGTGTACAATAGACTTTTGGGAACAGGTAAAATTCTGAGTTTCTTATTAAACCCTTTCCCAAGGCTTTCCCAAAGTTCAGAAACGGCAATAGTTTGTGGATGAGAAACAAAAAATCGTTGATGTGCTGGGCGTTCATCTTCCATCATTAATACCATGGCGTCGATCAAATCATCGATATCGACAAAACTTACTACTTGATCTATCCCTCTTACCTTAACTCCCCTACCCTTTTTAGCCATTTTAAATAAGGTTAAAGAATTTTCATCTCCCGCTCCTAAAACAATTGCTGGTCGAAAAGAAGTAGCAGGAAAACTAATCGTATCTAAAAACTCCTCAGCCATTCGTTTGGCATCACCATAATAATCTACAGGATTTAATGGCATATCTTCGGTTAAAGCTTCTCTGCCATTGGATGCTCCTGCGGCGGCTAAAGAAGAGGCAAACAAAAAACGTTTAGGCTTCCAAGATTGATTTTCAAGGCAATGCACTAGATCTTTTACTGCATCAAAATTCAATCGATAATAATCGCGTCGTGTCTTGGCAAAAATCGCAGCAGCCAAATGAATGACATAATCAAATTCAGGCAATTCAAGGTTTTTATCTTGGAAAAGGCTCAAGTCTCCATTCAAAATCGTTGTGCCTCTAGGAAGTAGTTTACGCTTAGCAGGCGTACGTAATAAGACGGTAAGATCATGACCTTCTTCAACTAAACGCTTACATAAATACGTTCCAATAAAACCAGTGGCACCTGTGATAAATATTTTCATAAGAAATTAAAATTGTTGGATTAAGTTAGTACTTACTTTGTAAAAAACAAAAGCAGCAATAAAAATTGCTGCTTTTGTTTTTTATCCTACTACAATATTGACCATTCTTTTAGGCACTACAATTATTTTTCTAACTGTTTTACCTTCTAGCCATTTTTGTATTTGTTCTACTTCAAGTGCCATTTTTTCAATCTCCTCTTTTGGAAGATCAGGTGCACAATCAATAGTCGCTCGTTTTTTCCCATTAATAGACACTGGATATGTAATCGAATCTTCTACCAAATACGTTGGATCAAATTCTGGATATGCTTCCAAAGCTATAGAAGTAGAATGACCTAATTGATTCCACAATTCATCAGCGATATGTGGCGCAAATGGGCTAAGCAAAGTCAATAGAGGAGCCAATATTGCTCGTTTATTGCATTTCATTTTTTTCAAATCATTAGTACAAACCATAAATGCACTTACTCCTGTATTAAAGGCCAATCGATCTACATCCGTATTTACTTTTTTAATAGCCGTATGTAAGACTTTGTATTCTGCTTTAGTCGGTTCTTCGTCTGATACGGTAAATTTTTCATTGGTATAAAACAAAGACCAAAAGCGTTTCAAGAATTTATACACGCCTTCAATTCCTTGGGTATCCCAAGGTTTTGCGGCTTCCAATGGGCCTAAAAACATTTCGTACATACGCAAACAATCTGAACCATATTGCTCAATCACTCGATCTGGATTGATTACATTAAAATATCGTTTAGACATTTTACCAACAACGGATTCTGTTCTTAAGCTACTATCCGTTGCGCCATTTTGAGGGGTAAAATTTCCTTTATGAAAAGTACCATTAGGACATTCAAAGATCGCGTCTTTGTATTCTGGTCTCCATTCAATAAATTTTTGAATACTTTCTATATTTAAATAAGATTGAGCAGAACCATAATCCTGCACCATATCTACGTGAATAGGAATTTGTGCAATTTGATCGGAAGGAATTTCCATTTTTTTGGCTAAGCCTGCACAAAGGAAATGACTATACCCATTGGTCTTTTCCGTTTTCATATAAAGATATTCAATCACCCCTTGAATCATTCCTTGATTAACCAATTTTTTAAATGGTTCGTCAGTAGGTACTTTTCCAATATCAAATAAAAATTTATGCCACATTCGGGAATACATCAAATGACCCACCGCATGTTCTGCTCCACCAATATATAAATCTACGCTTTCCCAATATTTTAAAGCTTCTTCGCTAGCGAATTCGTTTGGATTATCTGGATCCATATAACGTAAAAAATACCAAGAAGAACCAGCGAAACCAGGCATTGTATCCGTTTCTAATTGTCCTTGAGCAAAAGAATTTACCCATTCCGTATTTCTTGCTAAAGGAGAATCGGTAGAATTTCCTGGCTTATAGTCAGCCATCTCTGGCAATTCTAATGGCAAATCGTTCCATGCTAAAGGTTGATCTTTTCCCTCTTCATCATAAGTTATCGGAATAGGTTCTCCCCAATATCGTTGACGACTATAATTGGCATCTCTTAATTTATAATTGATTTTACATTTTCCCAAGCCTTTTTCTTCAATGATGCTATTCATCTTTTCAATAGCCTCTTTGACTTCCATCCCATTTAAATAATCTGAATTAATCATCTTACCTACTTTATCTGATAAGGTGGCTCCTGGATAATCTGTTTTATCAACCACATCAATTATGGGCAAATTAAAATGTTCGGCAAATGCTTTATCCCGATCATCATCACTTGGTACTGCCATAATTGCGCCTGTTCCATATCCAGCTAACACATACTCTGCCGTCCAGATTGGAATAGCTGTATTGGTAATTGGATTTATCGCATAAGCCCCAGTGAATGCACCCGTTACTTTTTTCACTTCCGACATTCGATCTACATCCGATCTTGATTTTACATAAGCAAGATATGCTGCAATTTCTTCTTTTTGCGCTGCTGTTGTAATCTTAGAAATTAAATCATGTTCTGGAGCCAAGACCATATAAGTGGCTCCAAAGATAGTATCTGGACGTGTAGTAAAAACTTCAATGTTAGCCTCATGATCTTTTATCTTAAAAAATACTGAAGCCCCTTCTGATCGACCAATCCAATTTCGTTGTTGCGTCTTTAATGCATCCGACCAATCCACATTATCTAAACCATTTAACAACCGCTCTGCATAGGCAGTGGTACGTAAAGACCATTGCAAAATGGTCTTTTTGGTTACGGGATAACCGCCTCGTTCAGAAACTCCATTAACGACTTCATCATTTGCTAATACGGTACCTAACTCTTGACACCAATTGACCATTCCTGCTTTTCGGTAGACTAATCGATAATTCATCAAGACCGACATTTGATCTTTTTCAGACATGGCATTCCATTCAGCAGCAGTAAAATCTTCGTCCAAAGAATTTGCAGCTTTCGCCCCTTTTGATCCTTCTTTTTCAAAAATGGCTTTCAAGTTTTCAATAGGCATTGCTTTATCTGCTGCCTGATCATAATAATGATTGTATAATTGGATAAAAATCCATTGTGTCCATTTATAATAGGCCGGATCACTGGTATTTACTTGCCGAGACCAATCATAAGAAAAGGCCAAATTATCTAATTGATTTCTATATTTTTTGATATTATCATTGGTAGATTTCGCAGGATGCACACCAATAGTAATGGCATATTGTTCGGCTGGAAGACCAAATGCATCATATCCCATAGGATGCAATACATTAAATCCTTGCATACGTTTTCTTCTAGAAAAAATATCAGAAGCTACATATCCTAAAGGGTGCCCTACATGAAGTCCAGACCCAGAAGGATAAGGAAACATGTCTAAGACATAATATTTAGGTTTAGAAAAATCGTTGGTTACTTTATATATTTCATTTTCCTCCCAAAACGATCGCCATTTTTTCTCAAATTCATTCGGATTATATTCCATAAGTTTATTTTTTACAAGGGTAAAAATAGCTATTCATCTATCATTGATGAACTGGCTAATTTGCCCCTAAATAATTTAAGTTGCGAAAATACACAAATTGATGCATTTTCTATGAATAGAAGGTGCCAAATTGCACCAGAATGGATAATATGAATATTGTGTAAGCCAGAAAGGCTTACAGAAGAAGGAAATTTAAGTTGATATTTTGGTAAAATGGTCCCATTTAATAACTCGATATATTGAAGTTAACTAGAGGAAATAAAAATTAGTTCAATTTTCAGTTATTTTCTAAATCCAAGATTTCAAATGAAATCTTGGATTTAGAAAATAAGGCGAGACCAATCAAAACATTTTGTGTTAATGTTTCATTTATTAAAATTATTAAACAAATAAAACATAACCTAAGTCGCAGACATTCAAGTACTTATTGATTTAAAAAACCAAAATGTTAATAAATAGAAACATTTTGTTGGTAAAATATTTGGAATATAGAAACATTTTGTTGTAACTTAGCGTTGTTCTTAATATACAACAAAACTAAAAAGGACATGAAAGAAAAAAGACTAATTATTCCGAATAAAATCACTTTAGATTTGCAGGCCACCAAAGATCGGATCAAAGAAAATTGGCCAAAATTATTACTCGCTGCGGCTGTAGTATTATTATTAGTTCAGAAAGATTTGAGTTTCCAATTTAATATGGGAAATCGAAACTTACAAAGTGGAATTTTGGGTTCTTCGCCACTACCATCTGATCAAATGAATTTATCTGGAGATCCTAAGCCCCAAAGTACTTCTTTATTTTTAGATCCCAAGTTTTTATCTGGCTCTTCTTCCAATCCAAGATCAAAGAAAGATAAAGTGGCATTATGTAAAGAATATATTGATCGCTTCGCTCCTACTGCCATTGTAGAAATGAAAAAATATGGTATTCCTGCGAGTATTACTTTAGCGCAAGGCTTATTAGAAAGTAATGCTGGAGGGAGTCGTTTGGCAAGAGAAAATAACAATCATTTTGGGATGAAATGTTTTTCGAAGAAATGTGGAAAAAATCATTGCAGTAATTTTGAAGATGATCATCATAAAGATTTCTTTAGAAAATATGAGACTTCATGGGAAAGTTTTCGAGCTCATAGTCAATTATTAAATGGGAAACGCTATCGACATCTCAAAAAACTGAATCGAAAAGACTATAAATCTTGGGCTAATGGATTACAAAAAGCGGGTTATGCGACAGATAAAAGATATGCCAAAAAGCTGATTACTTTTATTGAGCAACTGAATCTAAATCAATACGATTCCTAATTAAATTTTTCAATAAGGCTTTGTCACTCATTTATATATAAGGAGCTGCCTGTGGTGGATAATGCAGGTCCAAAGTTCCTACTCTTTTTTGCCAGGCCGTCCTTTATAGCTTAGGGACGGCCATTTTTTGCCTTATCATTCCGCAATTAAATCT
>JAHDCJ010000006.1:0-28030 GCA_020629935.1 Saprospiraceae bacterium
TTCCTGCAATATAAACAAGGATATAGATGGAAAATGTCAAGTTAAAGACAAGCAGATGTTATTGAAATATTAAAAAAAGAAATGGAAATAGTTAAACAGAAGAAGGACGAGAACTGATGTTGTTTAAGAAATCAATCGTTTCGGTAAGGTTATTAAGTAAATGCACATGTTTTTTTAACTCAATAGGTTGAGTAATGACTTGATAGCCAGAAAGTAAAATTTGAGAATCGGGAAACTCTACTGCAAGTCGATCAATATACTGCTGCACAGGCTTTTTGTGAAAAGCAGCAGAAATCATGGTAAATACATAATTCGGTTTATGAATATGATAAACAGGCTTTAGATCTTCGATTTGAATGTTTTGACCTAAATAAATGACTTTATTCCCTCTTGCTTTTAAGAGATAATGTAAAAAAAGTAGACTAAGTTCTTGTGTCTCCCCTTCAGGAAGGAATAATAAAAACTTATTGCCCTCAGGATTATTAGAGATTTCTTCTCGATCAATTGCACCAATAATTTTTTGTCGAATTAAACAACTGATAAAATGTTCTTGGGCAGGATTAATGGAGCCAGTTAACCAAAGTACACCAAGTTTATCAAGAAAGGGCGTAATGATTTCAATCATCGTTCGCTCAAATCCTATTTGTTTTATATTGGTAGATATAATTTGATTAAACTTAAAATCGTCCATTTCTATCATAGAAATAGTCAAAGCATCTAGTTGAGTCGTATGCTCGAAATTTACAGAGGATATAGAACAAACTTTCTTTGCAATTTCGTCCAAAGACATTTTTGCAATTTTTGCAATTCGTATGCCTGTCTTTCGTAGAATAGCAATGTTTAATAAAAACTTTAAATTTTCTTCCGTATAATAACGAATATTGGTTTTTGTTCTGTTCGGATTAATTATGCCATATCGCTGTTCCCATATACGAATCGTATGGGCCTTGATGCCCGATAACTTTTCTAAATCTTTTATGGAATAAATGGCCAAAGGATATATTTTTTTAATAAAAAATCCGCAATTTCTGTTTTCTAATAAGTACCGAACAATACAAAAACTAAAAAGTTCATCTAAACCCCTAAAAATCAGGGATTTTTATAAAAGAACCACTTTTTTTATGAAAAAGGTTAAACAAAACGCGCTTATGCTACGGTAGCAGCGATCCTTCTAAATGTTTCTACATTGCCCATGGTATAATAATGTAAACAAGGTGCTCCTTTGGCTTTAAGCTCTTTAGATTGTTGAATACACCATTCTATTCCCACTTCTTTTACCGCATCTTGATCTTTACATTGTCGAACAGCATCCACTAAATCATCAGGCATATCAATAAAAAAGGTTCTTGGAATACTCGTCATTTGTTTGGCTCGGGTAATCGGTTTTAAGCCTGGAATAATAGGTACATTGATTCCATTGGCTCTACATAAATCTACAAAGTCAAAATATTTTTGATTGTCAAAAAACATTTGAGTAACAATATAGTCTGCACCCGCTTTGATTTTTTCTTTTAACCAATAAAAATCACTTTTCATATTTGGGGCTTCAAAATGCTTTTCTGGATAGCCTGCCACACCAATACAAAAATCAGTATTTTCTCCATTGACAATACTGTGGTCTAAATACTGACCGTCGTTCATTGACTTCAATTGTTTGACCATATCAATAGCATAATTATGCCCCCCAGCAGTAGGAACGAAATTGCGCTCAAATTTTCTCGCATCTCCGCGCAAAGCCAAAATGTTATTAATTCCCAAATAATTTAAATCAATTAATGCATTTTCGGTCTCTTCCACCGTAAATCCCCCACAAATTAAATGAGGAACAGCGTCCACACCATATCTATATTTAATGGCGGCACAAATCCCTACAGTTCCAGGACGTTTTCGAATAGATGTCTTTTCATAATACCCACTAGGTCGAATTTTATATAAATATTCTTCTCTATGATAGGTAACATCAATAAATGGTGGCTTAAACTCCATCAATGGATCTAGCACATCATATAAATTCTTAATTTTTTTACCTTTAAGGGGTGGTAATATTTCAAAAGAGATTAGGGTTTTCCCTTTTGCATTTTTTATATGCTCAGTAACTTTCATGTTTTTCTTTAATTTGAACGCACAAAGATAATATATTCAAATGACTTTTGTTTTTAAAAAAATAATTTGGCCCTTTTTGTTGTTTATTGGTTGTTTTAATACTCATGAAACCAAACAAAATATCCCACGCTCTTCTGGCTTTGATTTCCCCGTGGGCACAAGCATCAATATTACCCCTGTAAACGACGGAGACGGATGGTATAATGCCAATCCTTTTGGTAACGATCGACATTTAGGTGATGATTGGAACGCAGAATCTGGAGGGAATTCTGATTGTGGAAAATCAGTATTTAGTATTTCTGAAGGACAAGTTATTTATGCAAAAGATGCGGGACCTGGATGGGGAAATGTCGTTATTATTAGACATCAGCTACCTAATGGAAATCAAGTCGAAAGTCTTTATGGTCATTTAAAAGAAATAGAAGTAAATGCCTTAGATACTATAAAAAGGAAACAAAAAATAGGAACCATTGGTGATGGAGAAAAACCTTGTGGAGATAGTAAGCCTTATTACGCACATCTTCATTTTGAATTACGTGAACCGAGTTGCAATTACTGGGGGCTTGTAGGGCCAGGGTATCAATCCGACTTTTCTGGATTTTTAGATCCGACTAAATTTATTCGGGCAAATCGAAAGTTTTAATGTTATTGTCCTAAAAGCTTTGTATTTTTGCAGTCTTATCAAATTTGATATTCAATGACTATACATACAAAACTCCCTTTTGCAAAATCATCCGCGAGCCTTTTAGAGCAAATTATTAAGCACCGAATTTTGGTTCTTGATGGAGCAATGGGTACCATGATTCAGCGACATAAATTTCAGGAAAAAGATTTTCGAGGCGAACGATTTAAAGATTATCCTACCGATCTACAAGGAAATAATGACTTGCTTTGTCTAACTCAACCTCAAATTATTGAAGACATCCACAAAGCTTATTTTGAGGCTGGTTCTGATATTGTTGAAACAAATACCTTCAATTCTACTTCGGTTTCTTTGGCTGATTATGATATGGAAGCCTTGGCCTATGAAATTAATAAAAGTGCGGCTGAAATAGCTCGAAGAGCAGCAGATGAATACACGAAGAAAACACCAGAAAAACCTCGATTTGTTGCAGGCGCTCTTGGGCCTACAAACAAAACAACTTCACTTTCTCCTGATGTAAATAACCCTGGATATCGAGCAATTTTGTTTGATGAACTACGTGATGCTTATTACGAACAAATCAAAGGTTTAGCAGATGGTGGAGTGGATATATTTTTAGTCGAAACCATTTTTGATACCTTAAATTGTAAAGCGGCACTCTTTGCGCTAGATACCTATTTTCATGAAGTTGGAAAGCGTTGGCCAATAATGGTTTCTGGAACAATTGTAGACGCAAGTGGTCGGACATTATCTGGACAAACACTTGAAGCATTTTGGATTTCGGTAAATCATATGGATTTATTTAGTGTAGGATTAAATTGTGCTTTAGGTGCTAAAGAAATGCGTCCATATATTGAAGATTTATCTAAAATTGCAAATTGTTATGTTAGTGCTTATCCCAATGCAGGTTTGCCCAATGAATTTGGTGAATATGATCAAGATGCAGATGAAATGGGCGCATTCATTGATGATTTTGTGAAAAACGATTTTGTAAATATTATTGGTGGTTGTTGTGGTACTACCCCTGACCACATTGCACGAATGGTGGCCTTGACAAAAGAGGTAAAACCGAATCGAATGATACCTCAACTTCCCAATTATACCCAATTAAGTGGTATGGAAGCCATTACCATTTTACCTACGTCTAATTTTATTAATGTAGGCGAAAGAACCAATGTGACGGGATCGAAAAAGTTTGCTCGATTAATTAAAGAGTCTAATTATAATGAAGCGCTTTCTGTAGCACAACACCAAGTAGATGGAGGGGCTCAAATTTTAGATGTCAATATGGATGAAGGCTTACTTGATTCCAAAAATGAAATGACGGCTTTTGTCAATATGATGGCTTCCGATCCAGATATCGCTAAGCTTCCTTTTATGATTGATTCTTCAAAATTTGAAGTCATTGAAGCAGGACTAAAATGCGCGCAAGGAAAATCGGTAGTAAACTCGATCTCCTTAAAAGAAGGGGAAGAAGAATTCATTCGACAAGCTCAGATTTGTAAACGATATGGTGCCGCTGTTGTAGTGATGGCTTTTGATGAATCGGGACAAGCAGAAACCATTGACCGAAAAGTGAATATCTGCCATCGAGCCTATAAAATTTTAGTTGACCAAATTGGCTTTAAACCACAGGATATCATTTTTGATCCGAATATCTTTGCCGTGGCTACAGGCATAGAAGAACATAATGAATATGCCATTAATTTTATTGAAGCTACTCGAAAAATAAAAGAACTTATGCCACTTGTAAAAGTAAGTGGTGGAGTAAGTAATATTTCTTTTTCTTTTCGTGGAAATAATGCAGTACGTGAAGCCATGCACTCGGCTTTCCTCTACCATGCTATTAAAGCTGGAATGGATATGGGAATCGTCAATGCAGGATTGATTGAAGTGTATGAAGAAATACCAAAAGACTTACTTGTTTTGGTAGAAGATGTACTGTTTAACCGAAATCCAAATGCTACCGAAGCCTTAACCGAATATGCAGAACGTGTAAAAGGGGCAGGAAAAAAAGTAACGAAAGATTTAACTTGGAGAAAAGCTTCTGTAGAAGATCGATTAGCTCATGCGCTGGTTCGAGGAATTGTAGATTTTGTAGAAGAAGATACCGAAGAAGCAAGACAAAAATACAATGAACCTATTGAAGTCATTGAAGGTCCGCTCATGGATGGAATGAACATTGTCGGGGATCTTTTTGGTGAAGGAAAAATGTTCCTTCCTCAAGTAGTAAAAAGTGCTCGGGTAATGAAACGATCTGTGGCTTACCTTACCCCATATATTGAAGCGTCAAAATCTAAAAGTGGAAGCCATTCAAAAGGAAAAATTTTAATGGCTACGGTAAAAGGCGATGTACATGATATTGGAAAAAATATCGTAGGTGTTGTTCTTGGATGTAATAATTATGAGATTGTTGACTTAGGAGTAATGGTCCGTGCAGACAAAATTTTAAAAGTAGCCAAAGAAGAAAATGTAGACATTATTGGTTTAAGTGGATTAATAACCCCTTCCCTAGACGAAATGGTTTATGTAGCTAAAGAAATGCAACGACAAGGTTTTGATATTCCTTTAATGATTGGCGGTGCAACAACGTCTAGAATTCATACCGCAGTAAAGATTGAACCTAAATATCAGGCAGGACCTGTAATTCACGTACTCGATGCTTCTCGTAGTGTGACTGTAGCTAGTCAATTGATGAACCCAGAACAACGAGAGGTATATTTTAGTAAGACTAAAGCAGAATACGAAGCACTACGAATTCAAAGAGCGAATCGATCACAAACGAAAACCTATTTGCCATTAGCCGAGGCAAGAGAACAAAAAATCAATATCGATTGGTCTACTTACACGCCTCCTAAACCCACCTTTCAAGGGATTAAAGTCTTTGAAGATTATAGTTTAGAGGAATTACGCACGTTTATTGACTGGACACCCTTTTTCGCTAGTTGGCAATTGCGTGGAAAATTCCCTGCTATTTTAGAAGATAAAGTTGTTGGTGAAGAAGCCACAAAATTATATAAAGACGCACAAGTTTTACTAGATCAAATTATAGCAGAAAATTGGTTGAAAGCAAGAGCGGTGGTTGGCTTTTTCCCTGCCAATGCTATTGATAAAGATGACATTGAAATCTATGCTTCAGACGAGCGAAAAGAAGTAAAAACGGTGCTTCATTTTTTACGCCAACAAGCTAAAAAAGCAGCAGGGAAATTTAATTATTCTCTAGCTGATTTCATAGCACCTAAAAAGTCAACTAAAGCAGATTATATTGGTGCTTTTGCCGTAACTGCGGGTATTGGTATTGAAGCTCATGTGAAGCGTTTTGAAGAAGACCATGATGATTATAATGCCATTTTATTAAAAGCACTTGCAGATCGTTTAGCGGAAGCTTTTGCTGAATGTATGCACCTACGAGTAAGAAAAGAATTTTGGGCATATAATCAATTAGAATCGTATTCTAATGAAGAACTAATTTCTGAATCATATCAAGGTATTCGACCTGCTCCTGGTTATCCAGCTTGTCCTGAACATACCGAAAAGGGAACATTATTTGAACTACTAAAAGCAGAAGAAAATACTTCTATTAAACTTACAGAAAGTTATGCTATGTATCCTGCGGCCTCAGTAAGTGGATGGTATTTCTCACATCCTGAATCGAGATATTTTACAATAGGGAAAATAAGTAAAGATCAAGTTCAAGATTATGCAGAACGAAAAAATATGTCTATTGGGGAAGCCGAAAAATGGTTGGCTCCAGTATTGAATTATGATGCTTAAGTAAAAGAGGAAATGATCAAGGGATTAAATTTTATGAACTAAAAATTAAATAAAAATGAAAGATATTAAAGCATTTTTAGATCATAAATATAAGACCTATAATCAACCTAATTTTGTGGAAGATGATCCTATCGGTATCCCACATCAATACACAAAAAAGCAAGATGTAGAGATTACTGCTTTCTGGACAGCCATGCTGGCTTGGGGACAACGTAAAACGATTATCAATAAATCCAATGCATTGTTTAAGTTAATGGATAATGCCCCACATGATTTTATTCTTAATCATAAAGAAAAAGATCGTAAACCTTTTTTGGAATTTAAACACCGGACCTTTCAAGCGACAGATACCATTTACTTTTTAGCATTTTTACAACATTTTTATAAAAAAAATGAAAGCTTAGAATTCGCTTTTAGTCAATTTTTATCCACTAAAGATGTACATGTTGGGCCAGCGCTTATTGGCTTTCATGATTTATTTTTTTCTCTCCCATATGCCCCTGATCGTACCAGAAAACATATCGCAACGCCTGCCCGAAAATCATCTTGCAAACGCTTAAATATGTTTTTGAGATGGATGGTAAGAAAAGATAAACAAGGCGTAGATTTTGGAATTTGGAAAAAAATTAAACCTCGACAATTATTAATCCCATTGGATGTACATGTGGATCGTGTGGCTAGAAAACTTCAACTCATTGAGCGTAAGCAAACAGATTGGCGAACCGTGCTTGAACTAACCGAAAAACTAAGGGAATTTGACCCTAAAGATCCTGTGAAATATGATTATGCATTATTTGGAACAGGCGTTATGGAAAAAGATAAACTATAAAAAAAGCCCGAAAACCAAAGGTCTTCGAGCTATTGAGTATAATGGAAAATAAATCCTCCATTTAGTTTATCCTTTCGGACTATTTGATCTTGGTCCAGGTCGATTACCTTGCCGATGTTCTTTCATTTTGCGTAATAACTCATGTTTGAACTCTCGCTCAACCTGCGGCAATTTCGCAATTTTTTTAATAGGAACAATACTTTTTATCTCATTATAAAATTCTTGACGCAAATTAATCTCTTGACGTTGTAATTTAAAATGTTTAGTAATCGCTTCATCTTGCTCTGCTTCACTCATGTCTTCTGTAATATTCGTCGTTTTCCGCATCTGCTTTTTTAGTTTTCTCACTTTTTCCTGATGGGCATTAAATCGTGGCCAAAAAGCGGCAGATTCATCGGGTGTAAGCCCAAGACGATCGGTAATAAATGCCACACGAGCAGATTCAATTCGATCTCGTTGGCTTTGGTCTGGTTGTCCAATGATTGCATTGCTAAGCAAAAAGCAAAGGACTATAATCGATAATTTCGTTTTCATAAGAATTCGTTTAAGCTGTTTTCATCTAAATCATCAAGAATATTTTCATCAATATATGAATCAATAGCCTCATTATTAAAATCAATTCCATCAAAAGGATTTGATGAAACATCCTGTTCGTTTATTAAAAGTTCATCTTCAAAATCATCAATATTTGAACTAATATATTGATCAATGTCGGAAGCACTCAACATGGCCAAAGGATCTTGATTCAATGGAATCGCTGGATTGCCTATATATTGATTGACTCCCCAAAGGGCACCTAAAACTAAAATAGCAATTGCTGCAGCATAACGCCATCTCGAAGGCCGTAATTGAACTATTTTTTCCGAAGTGTTTTCCACATAAATATCTGTATCACTGTCTTGATGCATACGTTCCATGAGTTGATCACTGAATTGATCAAAGTAACCTTCAGGTACTCGAAAGCCCTCTTCTTTTGGAAGTTTCCCAAGCTCAGGAGCCAGTTTATTTAATTCGTTATGTAAATCTTTTTCTTTCATCTCATATATATTGACTATTCAAAAGGATAAAGGTTTAATGGGTTTTAATAAAATGTTCAATTTTTTTTACTGCATGATGATAAGACGCTTTTAAACCACCTACAGAAGTCTCTAAAACTTCTGAAATATCAAGGTAAGTCATGTCATCATAATAGCGCATATTAAACACGAGTTTTTGCTTTTCTGGTAAGGTGTCTATGGCTGCTTTTAATTTAATTTGTGCTTCGTCTCCATCAAAGTAACTATCGGCTTTTAATTGAGCAGCAATACTTCCATCTTCTTGATCAATGCCAGTGGCCATCTTTCTTTTTTGTTTATTGATATAGGTGATCGTCTCATTCGTTGCAATCCGATACAACCATGTATACAACTTAGAATCTCCTTTAAAATGCTTGATATTTCTAAACACTTTAATGAAAGTGTTTTGTAATACATCATTTGCATCTTCATGATGAATCACCATACGACGGATATGCCAATAAAGCTTTTCTTGAAATTGATTTAACAATTCTCGAAAAGCGAGGTCCTGATTTTTACCAGATTGTAATAAGGCAATTAATTCACGCTCCTTCATGGATTGGGTGCTGGTGTTCAAATTGATCGTTTTTACAAAATTAAGTGTTTACGATATTGAGACTAACTAAAGATACAAAGGTTTAATGAATGGTAAATTTTTTACAAAAAAAAAGGTCTGACTATCATTAGTCAGACCTAAATGGTTATATTTTATTGATACTTAAAGTTTTTTAATCTTGCTAAATAACTCTGAAGTTCCTGTATAATCTTCGCCTTCCTTTTTAGCTATTTTAATTGCTTTTTTGGCAAATTTTTTCGCGTTTCTTTTATCACCTAATTTGTAATAAACCGCAGCGGCGGTATCGGTATTGTAAAAGTTAGTATCCATACTTACCGATTTTTTTGCCCAACTTGCCGCATGGGCTAATGCTTTTTTATCATCAACCATTTCGTAAAAATCCCAAGCGGCATTATTATATTCATTCCAATCATCTGCTTTGAAATTGTTTAAATAATTCGTTGTTGCTTCTACATATTTACCTAAATCCATTGCTCGACGATAATAGTTCATTCTAAATTGAGCGGATAATTTATCTGCAATGTCAGGTAAACCTTCTTTGTAAAGGGCATCAATTTTAGTCAAATTAAGCGGAGCACCATCACCAGAATAAATTTTCTGAGAGATGACTTGACGAATCTTTAATCCCACCATATCTTCACCAAAAGTGTTGATGAATTTTGCTTTATTTTTTATCAAATGTTTGTAAGATGGAGAATCCGCATCATTGGCAAATTGCATAAGAAAAGACATGTTTTCTTCTGTGTCCAAATTGTTTGCTTGGGTCTTTAAATACGCATCGGCTACCTCCGTATAAGATTCTTCGCCAGCATCATAGCTAGCCATAGTATAGTTTTTTAACAAAGCAGGGCTTCGATCTCCGCTTTCATATTTTTTACGTAAAGGCATTAATTGCGTTTTAGGATCATTCGCTTTTTCTCCTAATGCAATAAATTTATCTTGAGGTAAGAAACCAATACCTCGATGTACTAAATCGCCATCTCCATTTACAAAAAGATAAGTCGGATAAGCCCGCACATTAAAGTTTTTTGCAATAGTCAGACCTTCTCCTTTTTCCATGTCAATTTTTACATTAACAAAATTAGAGTTATAGAAATCTCCTACAGGTTGTGTAGGAAAGACATCACTTGACATCATTTTGCAAGGCCCACACCAAGTCGTATAAGCATCTACAAAAATAAGTTTGTTTTCTTTTTTTGCTTTAGATAACACAGAGGCCCAATCTCCAGAAGTAAATTGCATGCCGCTTTGGGCAAAAGCAGATAAGGAAAATAAAAAGGCTAACGAAAGAATCACCAGTTTTTTCATGATATAAGTTTAATGATTAGTTTAAATTAAGTAAATCAATCTCTTGAATTACTTTCGTGTTGATGTCAACAAGGTAATACTTATTCGTTTGCTAAACGTACTTCTAGAAGTGCTTAATAACAAAGCGTCTTAAAAATGACATTAAATTAACGGGTATATTATCCCTTAGCGCGTTGTAACATCATAGAAAAAGTTCGTGCTTTCACCGGATTATCTTTAAATAATTCGACAGCTTGTTCTGCTACTTTGATGGCTTCCGCTTTTTTATTTAATTTCAAAAGGGTGTTTAAATAAGTTTCATACCCTTCTGGATTTTTACCAAGTTCCATCGCTTTTTTAGCCCATTTTTCAATAGATTTTAGCGTACCTGAGTCTTCTCCAAAAGCATAAAGACCAGCTACAGCCATTCGGTTATATTCTTTTGCCTTTATATCGGAAGGAGCTTTCTTTAAATACTTATCGGTGATTTTTACGAATTGTTCTGCATTACCCATTTCTAAATTATAGACAATATCTGCATTGGTAGCAAACTCATTGGCTTTTGCAGGATTTTCTTGCGCAAATTTAGTTTTTGCTTCTTCTAATAAATCTAAACTCTCAAATTCAATGGCTTTTTTAATGGTATTCGAACAAGCTTTATCTACTTGAGCAAGGTATTTTTCTTCTCCAACTAATGCAATAACCCCTTTTTTATTTTTAGTCATTAAACCGAAAATACGTGAATCAGCTTCAGTAGCTAATTTAGAAAGGAATTTTAAATTCTTTTCTGTGCTTAAATCATCTTGAGTTCGAAGATATTCATTGGCTACTTTCAAAGAAGGCTTTTTAGATTTTTGTAAAGCGATCGCATAATCATGCAAAAACTTAGGACTTCGTTCCCCTTCTTCATATTTTTCTTCAAATTTTCCGCTATAATCTACTTTAGAAAGCGCCGTTTTACCCAATTGAATAAACTGCTCAGGTTGTTTGCCTCCTAATGATTTATGTTGGACTGTACCTTCGCTATCTACATATAAAAGTGTAGGAAATGCACTAACCGCATATTTTTGGCGGAAATTTCGGCCTTCCCCTTTTTCCATATCCAATTTTACATTGATAAATGTTTTATTATAAAAATCACCCACGTCTTCACGGGTAAATACGTCTCTAGCCATTCGTTTACAAGGCCCACACCAAGAAGTATACGCATCTACAAAAATGAGTTTATCTTGATCACTAGCTGCTTTAAGTGCTTCGGCCCAGGTGCCTTCAAAGAATTTAATTCCAGTATCTCCTTCTGCAAAAGCAAATGTACTTAGTAAAACAAAGAAGAAAGTAATGCATGTATTTTTCATAAAAACTAAAAATTAGTAAGTGATTTTAGAATAAAGCGGATTGATCGCTTTGTTCATAAAGTATTCAAAAATAGTATTTTTTATACGCTAACGCCATAGCTTTAACGAATATTTAATGATTGAGTTGCTTAATGATTAAAGATTTAATCAAATCTTGGTTCATTTATTAGATAAATAGTCAAAGCTTATGCCAAGATATCAGATAGATGCCATTAAACTCAGGGGAACTTTTTTAATGATATTTTCTTTTTATACTTTTGACGTAGATTTGTACTGAATTGGTACATCTTTGCATATTTAATTAACATTTTACTAAAATCAAGGATTATAATGGCACTTGAGCAAACAATTAACGACCACATTAAAGACGCAATGCGAGCAAAAGACAAAGATGCTTTACGTGCATTACGCGAAATTAAATCGGCTATCCTTTTAGCTAAGACCGATGGTTCTGGAAAAGATTTGGATGAAGGATCTGAAATGAAACTATTGGAAAAGCTATTGAAGCAGCACCAAGATTCTTTCGAAATTTATCAAAAAAATAATCGCCCAGAACAAGCTGCACAAGAGGAAAAAGATATTGCCATTATTAAAAAATATTTGCCTGAAGCAATGAGTCCAGAAGATTTAGCTGCAGCAGTTAAAGCAATTATTGAAGATACAGGAGCAGAATCAATGAAAGACATGGGGAAAGTGATGGGTATCGCGAGCAAAAAATTAGCTGGTAAGGCCGATGGAAAATCCATTTCTGCTTGTGTTCGAAATTTATTAAACTAAATCATCAATCATGATATTAGATGGCTTCATCCTTATTGTTGGTTTACTCTGCTTTTATTTAGGCTTTGTAAAAGGAATGATGAATGCTTTCTTATGGCTAATGACAGGGGCTTTGAGTTTAGTCTCAGCCCTTGTCTTTACTCCTGCAATGACGCAGTTTTTGTGGGATTCTACTACCGTTTTGCCAAAGGCAATGCCTATCATTGCTTTTTTCCTAATCTTTATCATTAGTTTTTTAATCTTTAGATTATTAGGGAAGCTTTTGGGCGATCGGTTTTCTGATAAAAATGTAAGCTTTTTTAATCGATTCATTGGAAGTTTAGTTTTTGCTTTAATGGGGATCTTTTTGTTTAGTGCATTGCTTTATTTTATCGCTGAAATTTCTTTGATTAGCGATCAGGCCAAAGCGAATTCTAAACTCTACGGTTATGTGGAAGACGCACCAGAAAAAAGTGTCGAATTGTTTGAAGTTTTGTTTCCTTGGTTTTCGAACTTAGTAGACAACTTTCTCAATCTCTTCAAGGATTCACCTCATCAGCCTTTGCCTAAATAAAAAAAAGATGGCCAAGGAGACTCCAGTGCTTTTATTCGATAATTACGATTCCTTTACCTATAATTTGCATGATTACTTATGTCAATTAAAGGCAAAGGTATTGGTGATTAGAAATGATGAGTTAAGTATTGAAGAAATAAAAAAACTATCCTTTGACGCCATCGTGCTTTCGCCTGGTCCGAAAAGGCCAAAAGATGCAGGAATTCTCATGGATTTGGTGCATCAATTTATCAATAAAAAACCAATTTTGGGTGTTTGTCTAGGTCATCAGGCTATTGGTGAATATTATGGCCATTCATTGACGCGAGCCATACAGCCTATGCATGGAAAAACCTCTTCATTAACCCATAATGGAAATAGATTGTTTGATCATATTTCTACTAGGTTTGAGGTTATGCGTTATCATTCCCTCATACTCCACCCTCTAGATCCATCGCCATTAGAAATTATTGCTCAAACGAAAGAAAAGGAAATGATGGCTTTTGCACATCAAACCTTACCCGTCTTTGGAGTACAATTTCATCCCGAATCTATTTTAAGCATAGACGGATTGCAAATGTTGTCTAATTTTTTGCAAATCGTACGGAATGAAAAGACCCACGAAATTTAATCTTTGAATTATTAATTATAATTCAATAGAGAAAACTGAATAATTCGTTTTTAATCGTATTTTTGCAGCAAATGATCCATGCTAAATGAAAAGGGAAATCCATACAGAAGGAGAATTTAAATACATTGAAATAGGAGAAGGAGAACCTCTACTTCTACTTCATGGTCTTTTCGGTGCACTAAGTAATTTCGAAGGGATCATCAACCATTTTTCAAAAAATTATAAAGTAACAGTTCCGCTACTTCCTATATTTGATCTTCCTCTTCGAGAAGTATCACTTTTAGGCATGGTGGAGTATATCAAAAGTTTTGTACGTATTAAAGGGTACGAACGAGTGCATGTTTTAGGAAATTCACTAGGCGGGCATTTGGCACTACTTTATGCATTAGATTGTCCAGAAAATATTCGTTCGATTACTTTAACGGGCAGTTCGGGTTTATTTGAAAGTGCGTTTGGATCTACCTTCCCCAAGCGAGGAGATTATGATTATATTAAAACGAAAACAGAAGGCGTTTTTTATAATTCTGAAATGGCTTCTAAAGCTTTAGTTGATGAAGTTTTTGATATGGTTAATGATAGAAATAAAGCCATTCGATTAGTCGTTACCGCAAAATCAGCCATTCGAAATAACCTACGTGGAAAACTACATGAAATTAAAGTACCCACACTGTTAGTTTGGGGAAAACAAGATGAAGTGACTCCACCTTTCGTAGGAGAAGAGTTTAATAAACGAATCGCAAACTCCACATTGATTTGGATAGACAAATGTGGACATGCGCCAATGATGGAAGAACCCGAGCAATTTAATCAAGCGCTCGAAGACTTTTTAAAGAACATTTCGAAATAATTATTAAAAGCCAATGAGTAAAACTTTGGTGGCATTTTTTTTGTTAAGTATATGATAAGGTGTTGTATGGGATGGCGTAGTGCTGTCACAATTTCTTTTTTTTAATAAAAAAAGAGAGTAACCAAACCCTGAACATGACGTTTAAATAAGTGTAGGTCAAAATTTTAATAGGCTGTTTTTGCCAAAAAAAATTAAGACAGAAGGAAAGAATGACAAAGATATTGAAGAAATTATGATTGCAATAGAGATTTTATCACAGACGGTACCTCCATTAAAGACTTCGGATACAGGAGATAAAGCAATGCATTGGATGAATGAATTACATTTAAGGCATCTACCCATTGTTAATAATGAACAATTATTAGGCGTGATCTCAGAAGAGGATGTAATGAATTTTAATGATCCAGAAGAACCTATTGGTGCTCATTCATTATCTCTCATTAAGCCTTTTGTTCGGGAAGATGATCATTTGTATGATGTAATTAAAGTTTGTGTTAACAACCAACTTTCCATCGTTCCCGTTATTGATCGAGAAGAAAAATACTTAGGTGTAGTTACCCTTGAAGATCTGATTAAGCATTTTGCAACTTCAGGTTCTCTAATTGATCCAGGAACACTTATCGTTTTGGAAATGAATAAACGAGATTATTCTCTTGCCGAAGTTGCTCGAATCGTAGAATCTGAAAATGCAGCCATCTTAAGCGCTTATGTAACCTCAAAATCGGACTCCACACATATTGAATTGACCATTAAAATCAATAGTAGAAATATTGAGCCAATTGTAGCTACATTTGATCGTTTTGGTTATCAAATTAAAGCATCCTTTCAAGAATCAGATTATATGGATTCGTTGAAAGAACGATACGATGCATTAATGAACTACCTGAATGTTTAATAATTACTTACACAAATCTACCGTTCCAATTTTTTTTCCCAATAAATTGCTATAATTTTCGTGGAATTTCGAGAACATGAGGCAATTCTTTATCATCATTGGTCTTTGTTTATTGAGTAGCGTGATGCTTGCTCAATCTAATCAAGTAGTTATAGATTCTATCCTTTTATCAGGAAATAAGCGAACAAAAGATAATATTATTTTAAGGGAATTGGACTTTAAACAAGGCGATTTGCTGTCTATTGATGAAGTCAATGTTCGTTTTGCTAATAATCGACTTCGTCTGATCAATACCCGTTTGTTCAATGATGCTAAATTGAATATTTCTAATTGGAGAGAAGATACGATCAATATTGAAATAGATCTTCGAGAGGGTTGGTACATTTATCCAATGCCTATATTTGAATTGGCCGATCGAAATTTTAATGTTTGGTGGGTAGAGCAAAATCATCGATTTAATCGAATCAATCTAGGTTTACGTTTTTATTACTTAAATTTCACAGGGAGAAATGATCGATTAAAAATAGCAACTCAATTTGGTTACACCCAAAAAATGGAAGCAAAATACCAATTGCCTTTTGCCAATAAAAAACAAACCTTAGGCTTTTCTGTCAATGGACTATTTTCAAGAAATCGGGAGGTCGCTTATCAAACGAACCAACTTTCGGCAAGACAAGATTTTTTACGTTTGGATAAAGGTTTTGGTTTAAAACGAGGCCGCGCAGGTGCAGGATTGATTTTTAGACCGAAACTAAATATTACTCAGAAATGGAATCTTGATTATTTACATCACACGATTAATGATACCATTAGAAATTTAAACTCCAATTTCTTAGGTGATGGAAGATTGAAACAACAATACTTTTCTTTGGAATATGAATTTGAATGGGATAAAAGAGATCGTAGGTATTATCCCCATAATGGATTCTTTCTCGAAGTCCAAGCCATAAAAAATGGTTTTGGAATATTTAATCACGTAAACGATTTTAGTGTCTCGGCTACTTTTGCCAATTATTTCCAAACAGGAAAATGGTTAAGTTTTGAATATGGAGTAAAAGGAAAGAAAAACATTATTACGAAAAAACAGCCTTATTATTTGTTACGTCAAGGTTTAGGCTATAAAGAGGAATTTGTTAGAGGCTACGAGTTTTATGTAATTGACGGACAAGATTATGCATATTTAAAAACAGGGATTCGATTTCATGTATTGGATGTCAATATTAATGCGTCTAAGATTGTTCCAATCAATGCATTTAAGTTAATCCCGCTTCGCATATATTTAAAGTTGAATAGTGACTTTGGCGTTGTGCATGATCCATTTGCGGTATTCGATAATCCAGTAGCTAACCAGTTCTTATGGGGAGGTGGGCCAGCGATAGATATTGTGCTTTATCATAGTTTTGTTTTACGTTTAGAGTATAGTATCAACCGTTTTAAGGAAAAAGGATTATATTTACATTTTAATCTTCCCTTCTAATGCGAGTCATTATTTACAGCCAAGTTTATAAAGTTAAGGATCAACAATACATCCAAGAGATTTTTGATGTACTTGCTGATTTGAATACAGAAATCTTTGTTTATGGGCCGTATTTTGAACAAATTTCGAATAAAATAAAATTTAAAGTACCTACTACTTTATTTGAGTCATCGGTTGAAGTAGATGAAATTTTACCTGACTTTTTGATTTCTATTGGTGGAGATGGGACTATTTTAAATGCGGTAACCTTGATTGGAGATCGTGGAGTACCTGTCTTAGGTATTAATGTGGGTCGATTAGGTTTTTTAGCGAATACAGATAAAAGAGAGATTCGACAAGCACTTGGGCATTTGAAAAATGGAATGTATGATATTGATCGGCGGTCCTTATTACATTTAGATTCTAATGTGCCACTTTTCAATGGACATTGTTATGCTTTAAATGATTTTACCATCTTGAAAAGAGACACTTCTTCGATGATCGTGGTACATACTTATATCAATGGAGAATTTCTAAATTCATATTGGGCAGACGGGATTATCCTCGCTACGCCGACGGGTTCAACGGGATATTCTTTGAGTTGTGGAGGGCCCATTATATACCCCAACTCAGGTAATTTTGTGATTACACCTGTAGCGCCACATAACTTATACGTTAGACCCTTTGTGATTTCTGATGATTGTGTTGTTTCTTTTGAAATTGAAGGTCGAGTAGATCAGTTTCTATGTACATTAGATTCTCGATTTGAACATATCAACGCGAATACTTTATTGGCTATTAGAAAAGAAAAATTTGCTGTTAATTTAGTGCGAATTGGAGGAAGTTCTTTCTTGCCAACCTTGCGTAAAAAGTTGTTTTGGGGAAGCGATACTAGAAATTAATTTAGCAAGATCTTTTCTACAAATGGAAAATGTCCTCGATTTGTGTTAATTTTGATGTAAAGTATATTCTAGTTTTTTTTGAGCAACATCTTATTAAAATAAACGTTCTCCTATAAGGACTTTTATTTTTTTGATAAAAAAACAAATTTAGTTGCTTATGAATTAACTGCTTACCTTTCCTAATTTTTATAAAAATATATGCTGTGCGAAGTATATTCATCATTTTATTTTTTTTTATTGCTACCAATTTAGCCAAAGGACAAGCTTGGGAAGTTGGAGTATGGGGAGGAACCTCTATGTATTTTGGCGACCTTAATCCAACCTTTGGGTTTAAAGATCCTGGCTTAGCCGCAGGAGTTTTTGGTCGATATAATTTTAATCCTAGAGTTTCTGTAAAAGCTGGATTTAATTATGCAGACTTAGGTTATGCAGATCGCTTGACTTCTCATCCTTTTCAAGTAGCTAGAAATCTTGATTTCCAATCTCACACTTACGAAGGAGCCTTACAAATAGAATTCAACTTTTTAAAATACATTCATGGACATGAAGATCATTTTTTTACCCCTTATTTCTTAGCAGGAGGTTCCGTGTTTAGATTTAATCCTAGAACAAAATATGAAGATGAATGGGTTAATTTACAACCACTAGGAACAGAAGGGCAAGGAAAAAACGAAGAATATGCCCGTACTCAAATGGGAATTGTTTATGGTGGTGGTTTCAAATTTGATTTAAATATTGCTTGGAGTATTAATGTAGAAATTAGTAGTCGAATTTTATTTACGGATTATCTGGATGATGTTAGTACGGTATATCCTGACCAAGATGCCTTAAGGCAATTGAGAGGTGATTTAGCCGTTGCTTTATATGATCGTTCGTATGAAGTATTTGAAAGTCCTATTGGTGAAGCAGGCCGACAACGTGGGGATTCTTTAGGAAATGATTCTTTTGCTACGATTGGTATTTCGCTAGTCTATAATTTTACTACAGTTAAATGCCCTGGATTTAAATAAAACATTATGCTTCGCAAAGCGGTAAAACCTATTTATCACTTCGTGCACGATACCCTTTTCGATACCATCGATTATAATCCGTTTTTTAAGAAAAAACATCAAGGTCAAAAAATTCGAAAAGGTCATATTTCTGCCGAACATCTTCAAGATAAAAGCTTGGATGATCAGCTATGTGAAGATCTTGTCAAGTCAGGAATCCCAGTCCATGATTATTCCATAAATGTACAAGCGTATAAAGATTATTTAAAAGAGGTTAACTATCCTATCTCCTATTATGGTGGAGGAAAAGACCCGAAACAAAACTTTACAGAAAAAACCTTAGAGCATTTCGTTTCCACCGATTTTATCAACTTTAATCCAGAAACGGTCTTTGTGGATATTGCAGCTTGTACTTCCCCTTTTTATCAAATTGTTCGAAAACTATACGGCGCAACTAAAACGTATCAACAAGACTTAGTTTATCCTAAAGGATTTAATGGAGACAAAATTGGTGGCTTTGGTCATGAACTACCTTTCGAACCCAATACGGTAGACGGAGCTACATTGCATTGCTCACTAGAGCATTTTGAAGGACGCTCAGATATCGATTTTTTCAAGACAATGGGCAGGGTTTTAAAACCAGGAGGAAAGGTGGTCGTGCTACCGTTTTATATCGCAGGAAAATATACCATTCATGTAGATCCGGTATTTAATTTTATCAAAAGGCATAAACCACAAACAGATCCGAAAGCAGAACTTCGATATTGCAGTTGGTACCAATTTTTCTCTAGGCATTATGATGTGCCTGCTCTGCATCAACGGATCTTAGACGAAGTGCCCGAATTAAAACTAGAAGTATTTCGAGTTCAAAACTTTAAATCGGTAGATCCCAAAACATATTTGCGTTTTATTGGTGTTTTTACAAAGCAGTAATTTCACTTTTCTAATTTAGAATCTTTGGCGTAAATTTTTGTGTGTAAAAATAAAAGAGGGTTTAGACCGAATCTTTTCTTTTAAATGCTAAGTCAATTTGATGAAATCCTTATCTTTGAATATTACATTTAAGTATATTATCGGTACTAGACTTTTATCTTGGAAACCAAAACAAATCATGCACCACTAAAAAATAAAGAAAAGCATTTGCTTGCTATCTCTTTGTTTTTTTATACTATCCTAACCATCTTGTCTTTAAATTTGCCTTTCTTTTCAGACGGAATAGTGCAAAGTTCCCAAGCGGCACAATGGTTTTATGAACACTATTTTCAAGCTTTCTTTTTACCTGAATCTCAAAATCCAGGTCATCCTCCTTTTTGGGGAATGTATTTGGCTACTTGGTGGAAAATATTAGGTCAAAAACTATGGGTAAGTCACCTAGCAATGTTACCTTTTTTAATGGGCATCGCTTGGCAATATTTTTATATTGCACGGTACTTTGTTCAAGGTTATCAATTGGTCTTTGCTATGATCTTTCTACTCATAGAACCCACATTATTAGCCCTATCCACACAAGTGACTCCAGATATTGCCTTATTATTTTTCTTTTTGTTGGCACTACGCGGATTGTTATATCAAAAAAATGGTTTATTAATCTTAGGCTTATGCGCAATGCCCTTGCTTAATACTAGAGGTATTATGTTGGTTGCCGTAATCGGATTAATGCATATGGCTGTTATTTTTTTTACGGAAAAAAGAAAATGGAATCGTTCCTTTATCCTCGTTTATATTCCTGTGTTTTTAGTCATTTTTGCTTGGCTTTTAACACACTATCTGCATAGTGGCTGGATCGGATTTAACCGAGAAGAAATGCCTTGGCAAGCATCTTTTGAAAAAGTAGGTATAGTTGGTTTTATTAAAAACTGGGCCATTCTTGGCTGGCGTTTTTTAGATTTTGGTCGGGTGGCTTTATGGTTAGTTGCCTTAATCATTGTTGTTCGAATCATTAGAAAAGAATTGACCGTTACTTCTACTTTTTGGCTATTGATTTGCCTAGCATTTATTCAGGTTTTAGTCTTTGGTCCAGTAATTACTCGCTATGTAGGTACCTTACAACATCGTTATCTACTCCCTTCCTTTTTATTGTTTGGAATTGGATTGGTGTATAGCTTACAATTTATGAAAAACCGATATGTCGCTTATACATTATTCGGACTTTGTTTTGTCTCTATGCTTAATGGTCATTTCCTTATTTATCCAGATAAAGTCTCTCAAGGCTGGGAAGCATCTCTCGCACATCTTCCTTATTTTGAATTAAATAAAAAGATGACTGCTTATGTTTTCGAAAATAATCTTAACCCCAATGAAATTGCGGTAGGAACCCCACAAAAATATAAATTAATGGATACCGAATTAGAGCCATCGAATTGGAAGTATCTTGATCATACCGAAGTGGATGTGCATCAGTATCCCTACGTTATTTATAGCAATATCTCCAATGATTTTGATCCTATTTATGATGAATTACACGATAGTTGGATTCTCGAAAAAGAAATTCAAGGAGGTGGAATCGTCATGCGGTTATTCAAAAATCCGCAATAAATGATTCCCTAAATAATTTTAAGGCAGGATAGTTAATGAATAAAAGCGGTGTATAAAGATTTTTATAGGAATATTTTATGTATAGTTTGGGCCGCAGTAATTCAGAATCTAGGGAGGGCCCGCCCACTAGGTTTCCGCCGCCGCCGACCAACCATCACTTTCGTGTTAGGGCAAGGCTCCGCCCATTTTACCTAAGGTCGCATTTCTTATGTAAGTTTAACTGGTGAATGGCCCATCATCCAATTAACAAGAATTCTTTATTTCTGGTATAAAAGTGAAAAAATAAAATCGTTTTAAAAAACGAAATGTGTAGAGTAGGTATTTTGATAGATGAGCCATTGCTTTTTTTTATTAAAGTGGGTGATAAGGGATTTTTTTTCTTTATTTAAAATGTCTATTTGGATAAGTTTGAGTGCCTGTGATTTACAAATGAAAGGTATATTTCTATTGATGTCAAGCCTTGATTTTAAGGAAAATAGGTTTCAAAAAGCCAATTGAAATCCAATAAATCTAAAAATTATGTTAAATGCATAATGTTTCCTTGGAGTTTTAAGACAATGATTGCTATAATCCACGTTTCTTTTAGTAAATTTGCATGATTTTTTGCGAAGCATAATCTTAATTTAACTATGGACCTAAAGGCACAAATCAATCTTGAAAAATTACCACAACATATTGCGGTGATCATGGATGGTAATGGGCGATGGGCAAAACAACATGGTAAAATTCGAATTTTTGGCCACCGTAATGGAGTAAAAGCGGTTAGAGAAACCACAGAGGCCGCGGCCGAATTAGGTGTAAAATATCTTACCCTTTATGCTTTTTCAACGGAAAACTGGGCTCGACCTGCAAGTGAAGTCAATGCATTGATGACCTTGTTGGTAGGCACCATTCGTAAAGAATTAAAAACATTGATGGACAATAATATTCGATTGAAAGCAATTGGAGATATTAGCAAATTGCCCTCAAAATGTTTTAAAGAATTGAATGAAGCGATTGAAATTACCAAAAACAATCAGCGGATGACTCTCGTCTTAGCCTTGAATTATAGTGCAAGATGGGAAATTCTTGAAGCAGCCAAAACCTTAGCCGCAAAAGCTAAGGATGGAGAAGTCGATCCAGAAAAAATTGATGTAGATGTTTTTGAAAGTGCTTTGAGTACAAAAGATTACCCAGACCCAGAATTGCTAATTCGAACAAGCGGGGAAACTCGTATTAGTAATTTTTTACTTTGGCAAATAGCATATGCAGAATTATACTTTACCCCACTACTTTGGCCTGATTTCAGAAAGGAACATTTGTATAAAGCCATCATTGATTTTCAAAATAGAGAAAGACGCTTTGGGAAAACTTCAGAGCAATTAACATAAACCTTAACAAAACATTAGGATAAAAAAAGGCAGCTATTACCCTACAGCAGTCGTTTCTTAGCAAGATAATAGAAAAACGCGTTGGAATGAAAAAAATAATTATAGCTCTTATTGGTCTCCTTATCTTTTCACTTTCAGTGGCTCAGGCTCAAATACCGCCAGAGACTGATTTAATGGATTATAAGGAATTAGTAGAGTATCAAATAGAAGGAATTACAGTAGAAGGAGCTGAATACAGTGATCCAAATGCCATAATTTCTATTTCTGGTCTAAGTGTTGGAGATCGTATCAAAATTCCTGGACCAGATATTCCTAAAGCCATTAAAGCTTTATGGAAAATTCGTCTATTTACGGATGTACAAATCATTTTAGATAAAACAATTGGTGATGTAGCGTTTTTAGTTATTAAAGTAGAAGAGCGCCCTCGATTAGCGCGATTCTCTTACCGAGGAGTAAAGAAAAACTTGCATGATGATCTCAACGGTGAAGTCAAACGTTTTGCTTTACGTGGAGCTATTGTTACCGAAAGTGTAAAAGTGAACTGTAAATCTGCAATTGAAAATTATTTCATTGGTAAAGGGTTTTTAGATGCTGATGTAAACGTGATAGAAGATCGAGATTCTATCTTAGATAATGCCATCCACATGATTTTTGATATCGATAAAGGCAAGCGAATCAAAATTAAAGAAATTGAAGTGGTTGGAAATGAAGCGGTAACCGATGCGAAAATTCGTCGGTTAATGAAAAATACAAAGCAGAAAAAACAACTACTGAAATCATCTAAACTGATCGATGCTGATTTTGATGAAGATAAACGAGGGGTAATTGCTCACTATAATAACATCGGTTATCGGGATGCTCTTATTAAAAGCGATAGTATCTACCGAGATGGAGATCAACTCTTTGTCCGTTTAAATATTAATGAAGGAAATCAATATTTTTTCCGAAATATTTCTTGGAAAGGAAATTCTATTTATAGCACACAACGACTGAATGAAGTACTAGGCATCGAAAAAGGAGATGTATATGATGAAGGTCTCTTGGAAACGCGTTTGCGCTTTAGCCAAGACAGTAGAGATATTAGTTCTCTATACTTAGACAATGGCTATCTATTCTTCCAAATTGATCCAGTAGAAGTAGCGATTGATAATGATTCTATTGACCTAGAAATTCGTTTGATTGAAGGACCACAAGCCACTATCGATAAAGTGGTTATTCAAGGAAATGATCGTACGCATGATCATGTAATCCGAAGAGAACTTCGAACAAAACCAGGCGAAAAATTTAGTCGGGCTGATATCATTCGATCTCAACGTGAAATCTTGGCTCTAGGTTATTTTAATCAAGAAACACTAGGAATAAATACTCCCGTAAACCAACAACGAGGTACGGTAGATATTGAATATATGGTAGAAGAACGTCCTTCTGATCAATTAGAACTTTCCGCTGGATGGGGTGGTCGAGGTCGAGGAGTTATTGGTACGCTTGGGGTAACCTTTAACAATTTCTCCCTACGAAATTTTATGAAATTTAGTACTTGGAGCCCATTGCCCCAAGGAGATGGACAACGATTATCTCTTCGTGCACAAACGAATGGCCGATTTTATCAGTCATATAGTATGTCCTTTACTGAGCCTTGGCTTGGAGGAAAGAAACCCAACTCTTTTACCCTAGCATTAAACCACGCTCGATCGTCTAATGGACAAGATCGCGACAGTGATGCATTCTCTCGATTGTTAATTACTTCCGTTTCTGTAGGATTAGGAACTCGATTGAAAGTGCCAGATGATTTCTTCGTTTCTTCAACTACTTTAAGTTTAGAAAATTATAGAATTCAAAACTGGCAAGGGTTTGTACTTGATAATGGACAAACATTATTTGATGGTCGATACCACAACTTTAGTTTAAATCAAACCCTTTCACGAAATTCCATTGATAGTCCAATCTATCCAATGAAAGGATCAAGGTTTACTTTATCAGGTAAATTTACATTGCCTTATTCTTTGTTCCGTCCTAAAGTTGATTACTCTACCCTTTCTCCAGATAAACGATTTGAATGGGTAGAATATCACAAAATGCGTTTCAACGCCGAATGGTTTACGAAACTAGTAGGAAAATTAGTCTTGCGTTCTTCAGTGAAAATTGGAATGTTAGGTTACTACAATAAAGATATTGGAACTTCTCCATTCGAACGGTTTGAATTAGGTGGTGATGGTCTAAGTAATAATTTCTTTGGTATCGAAGGAAAAGATATCATCTCTTTAAGAGGTTATGAAGTAAGTGATCTTCCTGCAAACACTGGTGGAGGAGCTACTGTTTTTGATAAAATTACTTTAGAACTTCGTTATCCATTTTCTCTGAATCCTTCTGCAACCATTTATGTGCTCGGTTTCGTTGAAGGAGGAAATGCTTGGAAGCGATTTAAAGATTTTAATCCTCTTGATATGCAACGTTCGGCAGGATTAGGATTACGGGTTTTCTTACCAATGTTTGGAACATTAGGATTTGATTATGGTATTGGTTTTGATAAAAACATTCCACTTGGATCGAAGTTGTCTGAATATGGTAAGTTTAGTATCATCTTAGGATTTGAACCAGAATAATCGTTTTTCCTTTTTCAAAAAAAGAATGTAAAACAAAAAAATCTAAAAAACTAAAATTATTTTATCAACTTTAATTCGTTGATATTCAAAGTGTAATAAAATAAAAGTAATCTCATTTCGTTAAATGTTAAAAAATTGGCAAAGGGATTGCATTAATAAATAAAAGTAAATCATTGATTCACAGAATTCAAAGAATAATTATGAAACATGTACTATTTGTATTGGCTTTTGGATTAATCGCTTCGACAACCATAGATGCTCAGCGAATTGCTTATGTAGATATCGCTAAAGTAATGGATGCCGTTCCAGAATATAAAGAAGCCCAACAACAACTCGATCAATTGGCCGCAAAATGGAAGCAAGAAATCCAAGGTGAATACAATAAGATCGATGATATGTACAGAAAATACCAAGCCGAACAAGTCCTTTTTAGCGAAAGCACAAGAAAACAAAAGGAAGAGGAAATCGTCAACAAAGAAAAAAATGTACGAGATCTTCAAAAGAAACGTTTTGGCCCTGATGGCGAATTATTTAAAAAACGCCAAGAACTCGTTCAACCAATTCAAGACCGAGTCTACAAAGCTATTGAAAGTTATGCCACAGAAAGAGGTTTCGATTTCGTATTCGATCGCTCTTCTGGTGTAAGTATACTTTTTGCTAATCCTAGATATGACAAAACTGAAGATGTCATGAAAAAATTGGGGATTAAATAATATTTAAAACCAAAAAAAGATTAAAAATCCGTAGGAATGAACAAATTTATTAAACTAGGCTGTTTAGCGATCCTTGCACTTATGTTGGCTGCAAGCTCTATGTCTGCTCAAAAAGTAGGATACATCAACTCGCTAGCCTTGTTATCTGAAATGCCTGAAGTCCGCGCTGCGAATTCAAGACTCGAATCACTCGAGAAACAATTGGTAAAGCAAGGCGAAGGTATGGTAGCAAAACTACAAAACAAGTTGAAAGCCGCAGAAGAACAACATGCACGTGGGGAATTAACCGCACAAGAAATTGCAAAACTACAGACAGATCTTCAACAAGAAGAACTAGAGATTATGAAATTTGAGCAAAAGGCTCAAGAAGATTTAGCTAAAAAACGAGATGAATTATTTCAACCGATTCTTGAAAAAGTTGGCAGCGCCGTAGAAGGTATCGCCAAATCAAGTGGGTATAGCTATGTATTTGATACTGGTGGAAATGTGATGCTTTATGCAGACGAATCTATTGATATAACCAGTTTGGTAAAGTCCAAACTAGGAATGTAAATGAACAAGATTAATCCCCAAAGTCCAATTGGCGTTTTTGATTCTGGAATCGGTGGACTCACCGTGGCCAAAGCCTTATCTCAGCATCTACCCAATGAACGCTTAATCTACTTTGGTGATATCGCTCATTTACCTTTTGGAGATAAATCGGATGATGCTATTCGATATTATTGCATCCGAATCGCACAGTTTCTTATTGAACAAGGTTGTAAGTTGATCGTGATCGCTTGTAACTCCGCTTCCGCTACTGCTTATGACGTTTTAGTCAAATTTTTTGAAGGAAAAATGTTATTTATCAATGTCATTGATCCTTTAGTACAAAAAGTAGTGGAACAAGATTTTCAAAAAGTAGGCGTCATCGCCACTAAAGTGACCGTTCGTTCTGATGTATATCGAAAAAAATTACTAGCTGCCCAGCATGGTTTAAAAGTAAACAGTCTCGCTGCACCACTGCTAGTCCCGATGATTGAAGAGGGCTTTTTTGAAAACAAAATTAGCCATCACATTATCGAAGCTTATTTGACCGATGAAAAACTCCAAAATATTGATGCTTTACTTTTGGCTTGTACGCATTATCCTTTAATTAAAAAGGAAATTGAAGATTTTTATGAAGGCAAAGTGCAAATCTACGACTCTAGAGACGTAGTGGCCGACGCCGTAAAAAAAATGCTCCAAAAACATCAATTAGACCATAAGAATGAACAAAAGGGTGCCAATGAATTTTATGTCTCCGACTTTACGCAATCGTTTGAAGAAACCGCAAAGTTGTTTTATGGAGAATCCGTAAAAATGACCCATTGCCCCATTTGGAATGAATAAATATAAATTAAAAAACAAATTTAAAATCTATACAATCATGAATTTACTAAAACGAATCGGACTCTTACTAACGGTCTTTACCCTATGTGCAGCAACGACAATGTCAGCTCAAAAATTAGGCTATATCAATTCGTTAGAATTATTGGCAGCAATGCCTTCTGCGAAAAGTGCAGACTCTTCTTTAGAAGCTTATCAAAAACAATTGCTTAGCGAAGGAGAAGCAAAAATGAAAAAGTTTGAAGCGGATGCTGCTGCTTTATATAAGAAAATTGAAGCGGGAACTATCACACCTGCGGATCGTGCAGCACAAGAACAAAAGTTAGAAGGTGATCGTCAAGCAATCATCAAATTCGAACAAGAAGCACAACAGAAAATGCTTAAGAAAAGAGAAACGTTATACCAACCTGTTTTCAATAAAGCAAATACGGCAATCCAAGATGTGGCTAAAGCCAATGGGTATACCATCATCTTTGATTCTAGCTTAGGTTTCCTTTTACACGCCGAAGAAAGTGATAATATCTTCTCTTTAGTGAAAAGTAAATTAGGGATCTAATTGCAAAAAAAATCTTAGCTGCCACAGGTAGCGATAAATATATAAGGATTGTCCAAATCAGTTGGGCAATCCTTTTTTTATGGGGCCGTCCCCTCCTATCGTCGGGGTCGGGCTATGCAGGGCTACGCATTCGCTTCGGTGCTGCGCACAGGCATTACATGCCTCCCTTTCTATCCCTCGTCCGGAGTATGGAGTATGGAGGCGTATACAATACGCCTGTACGTTTTGATGAA